>NZ_JBWKFM010000006.1:0-85008 GCF_056434285.1 Streptomyces sp. NPDC044063 | reverse complement strand
ACAGGAGACACGGTGAGCGTCACCGCAGCAAAGGGATTCACCGCCGCCGGCATCGCCGCCGGGATCAAGGAGAGCGGCAGCCCCGACCTGGCCCTCGTGGTCAACCAGGGCCCCCGCCTGGCCGCCGCCGGCGTCTTCACCGCCAACCGCGTCAAGGCCGCGCCCGTCCTGTGGTCCCAGCAGGTCCTCAAGGGCGGCAAGGTCTCCGCGGTCGTCCTGAACTCCGGCGGCGCCAACGCCTGCACCGGGCCCGGGGGCTTCCAGGACACCCACGCCACCGCCGAGAAGGCCGCCGAGGCGCTGGGCCACAGCGCGGCCGAGATCGCCGTCGCCTCCACGGGCCTGATCGGCGTCCGGCTGCCGATGGACAAGCTGCTGCCCGGCATCGACAAGGCGGCCGCCGATCTCTCCGTCCACGGCGGCGAGAAGGCCGCCATCGCCATCAAGACGACGGACACCGTCCACAAGACGGCCGTCGCGCAGGGCGACGGATGGACCGTCGGCGGCATGGCCAAGGGCGCGGGCATGCTCGCGCCGGGCCTGGCCACCATGCTCGTCGTCCTCACCACCGACGCCGACGTGGACGCGGCGGGCCTGGACACGGCCCTGCGCTCCGCGACCCGGCAGACCTTCGACCGGGTCGACTCGGACGGCTGCATGTCGACCAACGACACCGTGCTCCTGCTGGCCTCCGGCGCCTCGGGCGTCGCACCGGACCCGGAGGCGTTCGCCGAGGCCGTGCGGACCGTCTCCGACGACCTCGCCCGGCAGCTCATCGGGGACGCCGAGGGTGCCAGCAAGGACATCCGCATCGAGGTGACCGGGGCCGCCACCGAGGACGACGCGGTGGAGGTGGGCCGCTCCATCGCCCGGAACAACCTCCTCAAGTGCGCCATCCACGGCGAGGACCCCAACTGGGGCCGGGTGCTGTCCGCGATCGGCACCACCTCCGCCGCCTTCGACCCCGACCGGCTGAACGTGGCCATCAACGGCGTCTGGGTCTGCCGCAACGGCTCCGTGGGCGAGGACCGCGACCTCGTCGACATGCGCTACCGGGAGGTCCGCATCACCGCGGACCTCGCCGAGGGCGACGAGAGCGCCGTCATCTGGGCCAACGACCTGACCGCCGACTACGTCCACGAGAACAGCGCGTACTCCTCATGACCACGACCGACGACAGCGCGAACGGGACCCCGGTGAACGACACCACGGCGCACGCCGACACCTCGCCCGACGGCACGTCGCACGCCGCCGGCGACGCGGCCCCGCCGCAGGGCGTCACCCGCCGGCACACCGCCCTGCCCAAGGCCCGCACCCTCGTCGAGGCCCTGCCCTGGCTGACGCGCCATCACGGCAAGACCGTCGTCATCAAGTTCGGCGGAAACGCCATGGTCGACGAGGAGCTGAAGGCCGCCTTCGCCCAGGACGTCGTCTTCCTCCACCACGCCGGCCTCCGGCCCGTCGTGGTGCACGGCGGCGGCCCGCAGATCAGCGCGGCGCTGGACCGGCACGGCCTGGTCTCGGAGTTCAAGGCGGGGCTGCGGGTCACCACGCCCGAGGCCATGGACGTCGTCCGGATGGTGCTGGCCGGCCAGGTGCAGCGCGAGCTCGTCGGCCTGCTGAACCGCCACGGACCGCTGGCCGTCGGCCTCACCGGCGAGGACGCCCACCTGATGAGCGCCACCAAGCACTACGCCCGCGTCGACGGCGAGCGGGTGGACATCGGCCGGGTCGGCGAGATCACCGACATCGACCCGGGCGCCGTCCGGGCCCTGCTGGACGACGGCCGCATCCCGGTCGTCTCCTCGATCGCCCGCAGCGCCGACGACGGCCACGTCTACAACGTCAACGCCGACACGGCGGCCGCCGCGCTCGCCGTGGCGCTGGGCGCGGAGACCCTGATGGTCCTCACCGACGTCGAGGGCCTCTACGCCGACTGGCCGAACAGCGACGACGTCATCAGCAGGCTCACCGCGAGCGAGCTGGAGGCGCTGCTGCCCGAGCTGGCCAGCGGGATGGTGCCCAAGATGGAGGGCTGCCTCCACGCCGTGCGCGGCGGCGTCACCACCGCCCGCGTCATCGACGGCCGGGTCCAGCACTCGATCCTCCTGGAGATCTTCACGGACGAGGGCATCGGCACCATGGTCGTCCCGGACCCCGAAGGAGCGCCGTCATGACGAACGCCGAGCTGACCAGGCGCTGGCAGGGCGCCATGATGGACAACTACGGGACGCCCGCCCTGCCGCTGGTGCGCGGCGAGGGCAGCACCGTGTGGGACGCCGACGGCAGGAGCTACCTGGACTTCGTCGGCGGCATCGCCGTCAACGCCCTCGGCCACGCCCATCCGGCGGTGGTGCGGGCGGTGTCGGACCAGATCGCCACGCTCGGCCATGTCTCCAACCTCTTCACCGCCGAGCCGACGGTCCGGCTCGCCGAGCGGCTGCTCGGCCTCGCCGGCCGGCCCGGCCGCGTCTACTTCTGCAACTCGGGCGCCGAGGCGATCGAGGCCGCGGTCAAGATCGGGCGGCGCACCGGGCGGACGCACATGGTCGCCGCCGCCGGCGGCTTCCACGGCCGCACCATGGGTGCCCTCGCGCTGACCGGCCAGCCCGCCAAGCAGGCACCGTTCCTGCCGCTGCCCGGGGACGTCACCCATGTCCCGTACGGGGACGCGGACGCCCTGCGCGCCGCGGTGACCACCGACACCGCGCTCGTCGTCCTCGAACCCGTGCAGGGCGAGAACGGGGTCGTCGTCCCTCCGCCGGGCTATCTGGCGGCCGCCCGGGAGATCACCCGGGCCACCGGCACGCTCCTCGTCCTGGACGAGATCCAGACAGGTGTCGGCCGCACCGGACACTGGTTCGAACACCTCGCGCAGGGCGTCGAGCCCGATGTGGTCACCCTCGCCAAGGGCCTGGGCGGGGGACTGCCCATCGGCGCCACCCTGGCCTTCGGCACCGCCGCCGACCTGCTGACTCCTGGTCAGCACGGCTCCACCTTCGGCGGGAACCCGGTCTCCTGCGCCGCCGCGCTCGCCGTTCTGGACACGCTCGCGTCCGGTGACGCGCTGGGTGATGTGCGGCGTACGGGTGCCCTGCTGCGTGACGGGATCTCCGCGCTCGGCCACCCGTTGGTCGACCACGTCCGTGGTGCCGGCCTGCTCCTGGGTATTGTCCTTGGCGAGCCCCTCGCACCGCAGGTGCAGCTGGCGGCCCGGGAAGCCGGTCTCCTGGTGAACGCGGTCGCGCCCGACGTGGTGCGGCTGGCCCCTCCGCTGATCATCACCGAGGATGAGGCGGAGACGTTTCTCCAGGCGCTGCCGGGCGTCCTGGACACCGCCGCCGGCGGGGCCACAGCGGAACGACGATCCGGAGACTGACGACAACGATGACCGAGGCGCAGGAGACCGAGCCGGGGCACGGCACAGGACAGGCCGTGCCCCAGACCCGCACCGCCCGCCACCGCCGGATCGTGGACATCCTCAGCCGGCAGGCCGTCAGGTCGCAGAGCCAGCTGGCCAAACTGCTCGCCGACGACGGTCTGTCGGTCACCCAGGCCACGCTCTCCCGCGACCTCGACGAGCTCGGCGCCGTCAAGATCCGCAACACGGGCGGCGAGCTCATCTACGCGGTGCCCTCCGAGGGCGGCGACCGCACCCCCCGCGCGCCGCTGGGGGAGTCGGCCACGGAGGCCCGTATGGGCCGGCTGGCGGCCGAGCTGCTGATCTCCGCGGAGGCCTCGGCCAACCTGGTGGTGCTGCGCACCCCGCCCGGCGCCGCCCAGTTCTTCGCCTCGGCCATCGACCAGGCGGGCGTCCACGAGATCATCGGCACCATCGCCGGTGACGACACCCTCCTGCTGATCAGCCGCGACCCGACCGGCGGCCAGGCCCTGGCGGACCACCTGCTGCGGCTGGCCCAGAAGGAGCACTGAGCGGCCGAGCGCGCCGAGCGCCACGAGAAGGAGCTCCGGCCGGCCCCCACCGGGGGGCCGGCCGGAGCTCCTTCTCATGCTCCGGAGATACGGAAAAGGCCGTTCCCGCGATGCGGAAACGGCCTTCGACCTGCGAAAACGCTGGTCGGGACGGCGGGATTTGAACCCACGACCCCTTGACCCCCAGTCAAGTGCGCTACCAAGCTGCGCCACGTCCCGGTGCCGTGTCCCTCCGGGCGTTTCTTCCCGGTGGGGCGTGCAGGAAGAAAATATCCTGTTCCGCGCCGTGATCCAAATCCGGGGGTCCCGACCGGGCCCCGACCGGGTGCCGACCGGGTGCCGACCAGGTGCCGACGGGGTCCCGGCCGGGGTGCGGGCGTCGCCGTACCGCCGGAAACTCACTCTCCCGCGCTATTGACGAAACATACGGTGCAGTGCATAGTTATGCCTAACAGCGCATGGAGAGCGCATCTGCACCGTTTGAAGGAGAACCCCGTGACCGAGCGCGTCGTACTCGCCTATTCCGGCGGCCTTGACACCTCCGTCGCCATCGGCTGGATCGCCGAGGAGACGGGCGCCGAGGTCATCGCCGTCGCCGTGGATGTCGGTCAGGGCGGCGAGGACCTGGACGTCATCCGCAAGCGCGCGCTCGCCTGCGGTGCGGTGGAGGCGGAGGTCGCCGACGCCAAGGATGAGTTCGCCGAGGAGTACTGCCTCCCGGCGATCAAGGCCAACGCCCTCTACATGGACCGGTACCCGCTGGTCTCCGCCCTTTCCCGGCCCACGATCGTCAAGCACCTGGTGGCCGCCGCCAGGAAGCACGGCGCGACCACCGTCGCCCACGGCTGCACCGGCAAGGGCAACGACCAGGTCCGGTTCGAGGCCGGCATCTCCTCGCTCGCCCCCGAGCTGAAGTGCATCGCCCCGGTCCGGGACTACGCGATGACCCGGGACAAGGCCATCGCCTTCTGCGAGACCAAGGGCCTGCCGATCGCGACCACCAAGAAGTCGCCGTACTCCATCGACCAGAACGTCTTCGGCCGGGCCGTCGAGACCGGCTTCCTGGAGGACATCTGGAACGCCCCGATCGAGGACGTCTACGACTACACCGCGAACCCGGCCACCCCCCGGGAGGCCGACGAGGTCGTCATCACCTTCGACAAGGGCGTCCCCGTCGCGATCGACGGCCGGCCGGTCAGCGTGCTCCAGGCCATCCAGCAGCTCAACGAGCGGGCGGGTGCCCAGGGCGTCGGCCGGATCGACATGGTCGAGGACCGGCTGGTCGGCATCAAGTCCCGGGAGATCTACGAGGCCCCCGGCGCGATCGCGCTGATCACCGCCCACCAGGAGCTGGAGAACGTCACCGTCGAACGGGAGCTCGCCCGCTACAAGCGGCAGGTCGAGCAGCGGTGGAGCGAGCTGGTCTACGACGGCATGTGGTTCTCGCCGCTCAAGCGGGCCCTGGACGGCTTCATCGCCGAGGCCAACGAGCACGTCACCGGCGACATCCGGATGACCCTCCACGGCGGCCGGGCCGTCGTGACCGGCCGGAAGTCCGCGCAGTCGCTCTACGACTTCAACCTCGCCACCTACGACACGGGCGACACCTTCGACCAGTCCATGTCCAAGGGCTTCATCGAGATCTTCGGCCTCTCCTCGAAGATCGCGGCCAAGCGGGACCTGGCGTGACCGAGCAGATCGAGCAGCGGGAAGACGTACGGCTCTGGGGCGGCCGGTTCGCGGACGGGCCGGCCGAGGCCCTCGCGAAGCTGTCCGCCTCCGTCCACTTCGACTGGCGGCTCGCCCTCTACGACATCGCCGGCTCCCGCGCCCACGCCCGGGTGCTCCACACGGCCGGCCTGCTCACGGCCGACGAGCTGGAGCGCATGATCGAGGGTCTCGGTCTGCTGGAGGCCGACGTCGCCGCCGGTACCTTCACGGGCACCGTCGCCGACGAGGACGTCCACACCGCCCTGGAGCGCGGCCTGCTGGAGCGGCTGGGCCCGGAGCTCGGCGGCAAGCTGCGCGCCGGCCGGTCGCGCAACGACCAGGTCGCCACGCTCTTCCGGATGTACCTGCGGGACCACGCCCGGATCATCGGCGGCCTGATCGCCGACCTCCAGGAGGCGCTCGTGGGCCTCGCCGAGGCCCACCCGGACGTGGCCATGCCGGGGCGCACCCACCTCCAGCACGCCCAGCCGGTGCTCTTCGCCCACCATGTGCTCGCCCATGTCCAGGCGCTGTCCCGGGACGCGGAGCGGCTGCGGCAGTGGGACGAGCGCACGGCCGTCTCGCCCTACGGGTCGGGCGCCCTCGCCGGGTCCTCCCTCGGGCTGGACCCGGAGGCGGTCGCCGCCGACCTCGGCTTCGAGCGGGGTTCGGCGGGCAACTCCATCGACGGCACGGCCTCCCGGGACTTCGTCGCCGAGTTCGCCTTCATCACGGCCATGATCGGCGTCGACCTGTCCCGGATCGCCGAGGAGGTCATCATCTGGAACACGAAGGAGTTCTCCTTCGTGACCCTCCACGACGCCTTCTCCACCGGCTCGTCGATCATGCCGCAGAAGAAGAACCCGGACATCGCCGAGCTGGCGCGCGGCAAGTCCGGGCGGCTGATCGGCAACCTCACCGGGCTGCTCGCCACCCTCAAGGCCCTGCCGCTCGCCTACAACCGCGATCTCCAGGAGGACAAGGAGCCCGTCTTCGACTCCTGCGACCAGCTGGAGGTCCTGCTCCCGGCCTTCACCGGGATGATGGCGACCCTCACGGTCCACCGGGACCGGATGGAGGAGCTGGCCCCCGCCGGCTTCTCGCTGGCCACCGACATCGCCGAGTGGCTGGTCAAGCAGGGCGTGCCGTTCCGGGTGGCGCACGAGGTCGCGGGGGAGTGCGTCAAGCGCTGCGAGGCCCGTGGCATCGAGCTGGACGGGCTGAGCGACGCGGACTTCGCCGCGATCTCCCCGCACCTGACGCCCGAGGTCCGTTCGGTCCTCAGCGTCCCCGGCGCGCTGGCCTCGCGCAGCGGGCGCGGCGGTACGGCCCCCTCGGCGGTCGCCGTGCAGCTCCAGGAGGTCAAGGCCGATCTCGCCGTGCAGCGGGAGTGGGCAGACGCGCGACACTGATGATCATTTTGAGACGACCATAGCCCGAATGAGACATCAACGTCTCATTCGGGTTATGGTCGTCTCATGAGTGTCGACCGCCGTGAGCATGTCCTGAGAGCAGCCGCAGCCCTGCTCACCCGTAAGGCGACCGCGTCCATGGACGAGATCGCCAAGGCCGCCGGCATCAGCCGCGCCACCCTCCACCGTTACTTCGCCGGCCGCGACGCGCTCGTCCGGGCGCTGGAACAGCTCGGCATCGAGCAGTTCGAGCGGGCCCTGGACGAGGCCCGGCTGGATGAGGGCGACGCGGCGCTGGCGGTGCGCCGGCTGATCGAGAAGGCCGAGCCGGTGGCCGGCATCCTCTCCTTCCTCTACACCGAGAACCAGCTCTTCGAGGGCGAGATCAACGAGGGCTGGAACCGGCTCGACGCCCGCGTCCACGCGCTCTTCCTGCGCGGCCAGGAGGAGGGCGCCTTCCGCGTCGACCTCTCACCCGCCTGGCTCACCGACGCGCTGTACGGGCTGATCGCCTCCGGGGCGTGGGCCGTGCAGGATGGGCGGGTGGCCGCCAAGGACCTCACCCGCATGGTCGCCGAGCTGTTGCTCGGCGGGGCGCAGCGGAGGGCCGAGCGGTGAGCGCGAGGACCGCCGAGCCGGCGCCCGGTGCGCCCGCGTCGGTGGAGCCGCCGCGTCCGGGGCGCTGGCTGGCGCTGTCGGTGCTGGCCCTGGCGGTGCTGCTGGTCGCCGTCGACGCCACGGTCCTCGGCCTGGCGACGCCCTTCCTCAGCGAGGACCTCCAGCCCTCGGGCACACAGCTGCTGTGGATCGGTGACGTCTACTCCTTCGTCATCGCCGGCCTGCTGGTGTCCATGGGCAGCCTGGGCGACCGCGTCGGCCGCAAGAAGCTGCTGCTGTGCGGCGCCGTGGCGTTCGGCGCGGTCTCGGTGCTTAACGCGTACGCCTCCAGCCCGGAGATGATGATCGCGGCCCGGGCCCTGCTGGGTGTGGCGGGCGCGACGCTGATGCCGTCCACCCTGGCCCTGATCCGCAATCTCTTCCACGACCCGCGCGAGCGCAGCCTCGCCATCGGCATCTGGGGCGCGATGGCGTCCGCCGGCGCCGCCGTGGGGCCGGTGGTGGGCGGCTTCCTGCTGGAGAACTTCTGGTGGGGCTCGGTCTTCCTGATCAACCTGCCGGTCATGGCGGTGCTGGTCCTGGTGGGCATCAAGCTGCTGCCGGAGTCCCGCGACCCCGCGCCGGGCCCGTGGGACCTGCTGAGCGTGGTGCTGTCGATGGTGGGCGTGGTGGCCGTGGTCTACGCGATCAAGGAGATCGCCACCCATGGCCCGGCCTGGACGTCGTTCCTGGCGGCCGCGGCCGGCGTCCTGGCGCTGGTGTGGTTCGTCCGGCGCCAGCTGAGCCTGCCGTCGCCGCTGCTGGACATGCGGCTCTTCCACCACCGGGGCTTCTCCGCCGCCGTGGTGGCCGACCTGCTGACCGTGCTGGGGCTGTCGGGGATGGTGTTCTTCCTCTCGCAGTTCCTCCAGCTGGTGCAGGACCGCAGCCCGCTGGAGGCGGGGCTGGCCGAGCTGCCCGCGGCCGTCGGCGCGGTGACGGCGGGTCTGCTCGCCGGCCACGCGGCCCGGCGCTGGTCGGTGCGCTCGGTGGTGGCGGGCGGTCTCGCGGCGATCGGCGTCGCACTGGCGGCCCTGGTGTGGCTGTCGGCCGACACCGACTACCCGGTGCTCGGCACGGTGCTGCTGATCGTGGGCGTGGGCGCCGGCTTCTCCTTCACTGTCACGGCCGACGTGATCCTCTCCAGCGTGCCCAAGGAGCACGCGGGCTCCGCCTCGGCCGTCTCGGAGACGGCGTACGAGCTCGGCGCGGCCCTCGGTATCGCCCTGCTCGGCTCGATCGTCACCGGCGTCTACCGCGGCTTCGCGGTGCCCGCGGGGGTACCGGCCGCGCAGGCGGCCGACGCCCACGAGTCGCTGGGCGGCGCGGTCGAGTCCGCGGGAACCCTGCCGGCCGACACCGGCGCCGCCCTGCTGTCCTCGGCGCAGGATGCCTTCGTGGAGGGGCTGCGGATCGCCTCGGGGGTCGGCGCCGCGGTGCTGCTGACGACGGCCGTCGCGGCCTGGTTCCTGCTGCGCGGCGAGCGTCTGGAAGAGGGGTACGGCGGCTGAGCGGCCGCGTGGAGCGCGGACGGCCGCCGGAAGTCCGTACGAGGAAACCTCACATGAGCCGGATGAGCAAGGTCCGGCTCATGTGACGTTTACCGGTCGGTAACTCTCTTGACGCGCTCCTTATGGGGCAGAGAACATCACGTCCACCGGTCGACATTGTCGAACGCGGTTCGGACGAGGGCGTCCGCAGTGGGACGCCGTGTTCAAAGGAATCCCCCACATGCGTCTGCGCACCACCGCACGGTTCCTGGTCGCCGCCGCGGCCACCGCCGCGCTGAGCCTCATGGGACTCAACGCCACCCCGGCCGCCGCCTCGCCGCTGGACATCCCGCCGAAGGGCGCCAACGACTGGTCCTGCAAGCCGGACTCGGCGCACCCGCAGCCGGTCGTGCTGGTCAACGGCACCTTCAAGCTGATGGCCGAGAACTGGGCCAAGCTCTCCCCGGCGCTGAAGGACGCGGGCTACTGCGTCTTCGCCTTCAACTACGGCCACATGGAGACCGATCCCATCCCGCAGGCCGCCGCCGAGCTGAAGGACTTCGTGGAGGCCGTGCGCGGCGCCACCGGCGCGGAGAAGGTCGACATCGTCGGCCACAGCCAGGGCGGCATGATGCCGCGCTACTACGTGAAGTTCCTCGGCGGCGCCGACAAGGTCGACGACCTGGTGGGCATCGTCCCCTCCAACCACGGCACGAAGAACCCGCTCGCCATCCCGGCCGGCTGGACCTTCTGCCCGTCCTGCGTGGACCAGCAGGTCGGCTCCGACCTGCTGAAGAAGCTCAACGCCGGCGAGGAGACCCCCGCGGGCCCGGACTACACCGTCGTCTCCACCCGCTACGACGAGGTCGTCATCCCCTACACCAGCGCCCTGCTGAGCGGCCCCGCCGAGCGCGTGACCAACGTGGTGCTCCAGGACAAGTGCCCGCTCGACCTCTACATGCACGACCAGGCCACCAAGGACCCGGTCGTCGCCCAGTGGGTGCTGAACGCCCTGGGACGCAAGGGCCCCGCCGACCCGGGCTTCCAGCCTCGGTGCATCGGCGGGGCGTGAGCCCGGGCCTCGCCCGGGCGGGATGCGGTAGGGGTCAGGCGGCCTTGGCGGCCCGCGCCTTGGTGGCGTACATGTCCACGTACTCCTGACCCGACAGCCGCATCACATCGCTCATCACCTCGTCGGTGACGGCGCGCAGGACATAGCGGTCGCGGTCCATCCCGTCGTAGCGGGAGAAGTCCAGCGGCTCGCCGAAGCGCACCGTCACCGGCGCGATGCGCGGCAGGCCCTTGCCGCCGGGCTGGACCTTGTCGGTGCCGATCATCGCGAACGGCACCACCGGGGCACCGGTCATCAGGGTCAGCCGGGCGATGCCGGTGCGGCCGCGGTACAGCCGGCCGTCGGGGGAGCGGGTGCCCTCCGGGTAGATGCCGAAGATCTTGCCCTCCTCCAGCACCCGGCGGCCCGTCATCAGCGCGGCCACACCGCCGTTGCCGCCGTCGCGGTCGACCGGGATCATGCCCGAGGAGCGGAAGAACCACGCCATCAGCCGGCCCTTGAGGCCCTTGCCCGTGACGTACTCGTCCTTGCCGATGAAGAACACCTGGCGCTTGACCACCAGGGCCAGGAACAGCGAGTCGATGAAGGTCGTGTGGTTCCCGGCGAGGATCACCGGCCCGCTGCCGGCGATGTGCTCGGCCCCCTCCACCTTGGGGCGGTACAGGACGCGCATGAGCAACCCGAGAAACGCCTTGAGCACAATGCGGGACAACGGACCCTCCGGTCGTGGTGGTGCGGACTCGCGCACGGGGCGCGGTCGCTGACGATACTCGCGGGTACCCCCTCCGCGCACGCGGGGTTGACCGAGTCGAGACGGAGTGTTGACGTGACTTTTCACTCCGTTCGCCCGCCGTTCTTCAACAGGGAAGTCGTACGTGCGTACGATCGCCCGGCCAGTGCAACACCACCGAACGAGGAGAGTTCATGCAGCAGGAGCAGCGGCCGGGCAGGCGCACGGTGCTGGGGGCGGCGGCCGCCCTCGGCGCGGGAGCGGTCGTCCTCGGCGGCGGGGTGACCCAGGCGGTGGCGGCCGGCGGGAGCACGGCGCACCGCGGCGGTCGCGGCGGATCCCTGAAGGACCTGCCGGTGCCCACCATCATCGGGCACCGCGGCTGCAGCGGCTCCCGGCCCGAGCACACCCTCGGCTCCTACCAGTTCGCCCTCGACAACGGCGCGGACGTCATCGAGCAGGACCTCGTCCCCACCAAGGACGGCCACCTGGTCTGCCGCCACGAGAACGACATCACCGGCACCACCGACGTCGCCTCCCGCCCGGAGTTCGCCTCCCGCAAGACGACGAAGACCGTCGACGGCGAGGCCCACACCGGCTGGTTCACCGAGGACTTCACCCTCGCCGAGCTGCGGACGCTGCGGGCCAAGGAGCGCATCCCGGCGGTCCGTCAGCACAACACCCTCTACGACGGCCGCTGGCAGGTGCCCACCTTCGAGGAGGTCCTCAAGTGGGCCGAGGACGAGGGCCGCAAGCGCGGGCGCCGGATATGGCTCCACATCGAGACCAAGCACCCCACCTACTTCCGCAAGGCCGGCCTGGGCCTGGAGGAGCGTCTGGCCAAGCTGCTGCGCCGCTACGGGCGCTCCGGCCGCGACGCGTACACCATCCTGCAGTCCTTCGAGCCCAGCAGCCTCCAGCGGCTGAGCCGGCTCGGCGTCGACTGCCCCAAGGTCCTGCTGCTGGACGACCTGAACACCCGCCCCTGGGACTTCACCGAGGCCAAGGACCCGCGCACGGTCGCCGACCTCATCACGCCCAAGGGCCTGAAGTGGGTCTCCGGCTTCGCCCAGGGCATCGGCCCCTGGGTGAACCTGATCATCCCGCGCGACAAGAACGACCGGCTCACCAAGCCGACCACGCTGGTGCGCGACGCCCACGCCGCCGGGCTGATCCTCCACCCGTACACCATGCGGAACGAGAACAGCTTCCTGCCGGCCGACTTCCGCCGGGGCACCGACCCGAACGCCTACGGCGACGCCTTCGGCGCGTTCCGGACGTACTTCGCGACGGGCATCGACGGCATCTTCACCGACAACCCCGACACCGGAGCCCTCGCCCGCGCGGACTTCGTCAAGGGATGACGTCCTGACCACCCCCGGACGGGTGATCGTCGGCCGCCGCGGAAACCGCCGGCGGCCGGCCGCTCGTCCCGCACCGCGTGACGCAGAGTGAACTCCTGACCCGGCTGGGCCCGCTGCTGCGGGCGGAGTGCGCCGCCGAGGCGGCAGCGGCGGGCGGCGTGGACGCCGCCGACCTCGAACAGGGCGTATGGCTGCGGCTGCTCGCCGAGGGCCGCACCACCGTGCCGGCCGGCCGGTTACGCGCGACCGTACGGGCCGAGGCCCGTGCCGCGCGGCGCTGGGCCCGCCGCGAGGTGCCCTACGAGGAGGCCGCGCAGGCGCCGCCCGGCACCGTGCCCGGGGTCGAACAGGCGGTCCTGGACGCCGAGGCGGGCCGTGAACTGCGGGCCGCCGTCCGCAGGCTGCCCGGCCGCTGCCCCCGCCTGCTGGGCGCCCTGCTCTCGGCCGGGGACCCGACCTACCGGGAAATCGCAGGGAGGTTGGGAATGTCACAAGGTTCTCTGGGACCGGTTCGTTCCCGTTGCCTGGGATGCCTGCGCAGAATGCTCTTGGCAGAGATTGCCGCTCCTTGACCCGGGGGAAAGGAGCGGTAGGCGACCCACCAGGGGAGGCATGCGCACATGGGTATGAGCGTGACCATCTCGGCCGCGGCCGGGACCGATGCCGAACAGATCCTCAAGCTCCAGTACCTCTGCTATCAGAGCGAGGCGGCGCTCTACGGCGACTACTCGATCGAGCCCCTCACCCAGACCCTCGACGACCTGCGCGCCGAGCTGGGCCGCGGCTGCGTGCTCGTGGCCCGGCTCGGCGAGGAGGTCGTCGGATCGGTGCGCGGCACGGTCGACACCGAGGGGACGGCCGTGATCACCGGCCTCATCGTCCACCCCCGGCTCCAGCGGCACGGCCTCGGCGGGCGGCTGCTGGCCGCGCTGGAGGAGCGGCTGGCGGGGGAGTGGGCCGCCAAGCGGTTCCGGCTGGCCACCGGCCAGCGCAGCGAGGGCAACCTCCGGCTGTACCGCAAGTGGGGCTACGAGCGCACCGGCGTTCGGGAGGTCACGCGCGCGCTCACCCTGGTCACCCTGGAGAAGGAGGCGCGCCCCGCGGACGCGCCCGCCTACGCCACCAGCGCCTGACCCCCGGACAGGCCCTAGGCCGCGTCCCGGGCGCCCGGCGCCCGGCGCAGCCAGATCATCGCGGTCACCGGCAGGATGACGGGGATGAAGAGGTAGCCCATGCCGTAGTCCGACCACACCGTGGCGTCCCGGAAGGCGGACGGCTCCAGCATCGTCCACGTCCCCACGGCCAGCACGCCCGCCAGCTCGGCGGCGCAGCACACCAGCGCCGCCCGGCGGGCCGACGCGCCGCCGCGCACCAGCGAGTACGTGATGAAGGCGTACACCACGGCCGCGGCGGCCGACAGCACGTACGCGAGCGGCGCCCTGCCGAAGTCGATGATCATCTGGACGACCGCGCGGGACGCCGCCGCGACCGTGAAGACGCCGTAGAGCCAGACCAGCAGCCGCCCCGGGCCCTGGCCCAGGTCGAAGCCGGCGCCGCGGGCCGTCCCGGAGGAGCGGGTCTCGGTGGATTCGGTCACGTCAGCCTCCCCAGATGTCGTAGAGCCGTACCTCGAGCACGGCGAGGATCACACCGCCCGCCGCGACGGTCGCCGAACCCCAGCGGGTGCGCTCGGTCAGCGACATGAAGCCCGCCGCGGGCACCGCGGCCGCCGCGCCCAGCAGATAGGCGACGAAGATGGCCGTGCCCTGCCCGGGCCGCTCGCCGCCCGACAGGCGCACCACGCCGACGACGAGCTGGACCAGGGCGAGCAGGGAGACCACGGCCATGCCGATGAAGTGCCAGTCCTTGGTGGACTGGTCCCGGGCGAAGGCGAGGCCGCACCATGCGGCCAGGACGAGGGCGGCCAGACCGGCCGCGAGCGTCAGCGCGTCGATCACCGCCGCCCCCGGACGGCGCGGGTGTGCGGATGGGGCGTGACAGGCATGGGACGACTCTAATCGCCCGCGCCGGAGGCGCCGTGCGCGACCCCGCGCCGTCCACGGAGTGATCCAGCCCGTCCGCTATTCGGACAGGCTTGGCTTGTTCGCACGCACTTCTGTTTTACTGGCCCGCATGACCACGACGAGCACCCGCATCCTTGCGACCGAGGCGATGACGACGCCCGGTGCTGCTCGTCGCATGTGTCGAATGTGTGACCGCTGAGGGCCCCCGTTCTGTTCCTCGCGCCCCGAAGCGAGACCCCGCAGAGCCCGCCGCCGGCCTCGATCGCCGGACCGCGTAAGCTCCCCGCCCCGCGTCACCAGGATCCCCGTCGCACCCGCGCCCCGAGCGCCCGCCGGGGGAACACCGATGCCGCGTTCCGCAATGAATCGCCCGTGCCGGCATCCCCATCGCCGCGCACTCGACAGTGACGGAATCCCCTGTGATCACCACTACGGGCCTGACAAAGGTCTACCGCTCACGCGGCCGCGAGGTCACCGCCCTCGACGGCGTCGATCTCCACGTCCGGGAGGGCGAGGTGTACGGCGTCGTCGGACAGAGCGGCGCCGGCAAGTCGACCCTCATCCGCTGCGTCAACCTCCTGGAGCGCCCCAGCTCCGGCACGGTCACCGTGGACGGCCAGGACCTCACCGCGCTGGCCGGCCGCGGCAGCCGCGCGAGCGCCGAGCTCCGCCGGGCGCGCAGCCGCATCGGCATGGTCTTCCAGCACTTCAACCTGCTCTCCTCGCGCACCGTGCAGAGCAACATCGAGCTCCCGCTGGAGATCCTCGGCGTCTCCGGCAAGGAGCGCGAGCGCAAGGCGCTGGAACTCCTCGACCTCGTCGGACTCGCCGACAAGGCCAAGGCCTACCCCACCCAGCTCTCCGGTGGCCAGAAGCAGCGCGTCGGCATCGCCCGCGCCCTGGCCGGCGACCCCAAGGTGCTGCTCTCCGACGAGTCGACCTCCGCGCTCGACCCGGAGACCACCCGCTCCATCCTCCAGCTGCTGCGCGACCTCAACCAGCAGCTCGGCCTGACGGTCCTCCTCATCACCCATGAGATGGAGGTCGTCAAGACCATCTGCGACTCCGCGGCCCTGATGAAGGGCGGGCGCGTCGTCGAGTCCGGAACCGTCTCCGAACTCCTCGCCACCCCCGGCTCCGAGCTCGCAGCCGAGCTCTTCCCCGTCGGCGGCGAGCCCTCCGGCCCCGACCGCACCGTCGTGGACGTCACCTTCCACGGCGAGGCCGCCACCCAGCCGGTGATCTCGCAGCTGTCCCGCACATACAACATCGACATCTCGATCCTGGGCGCCGCGATGGACACCGTCGCCGGCAAGCAGGTCGGCCGCATGCGCATCGAGCTGCCCGGCCGGTTCGAGGAGAACGTCGTCCCCATCGGCTTCCTGCGCGAGCAGGGGCTCCAGGTCGACGTCGCCGACGTCAAGATCCCGGCGCCTGCCGACGAGCTCCTGAAGGAAGGTGCCCAGTGACCTGGACCGAGATGCAGCCCCTGCTGCGCGACGCCTGTCTCGACACCCTCTTCATGGTGTGGTGGTCCACCGTCTGGGCCGTCATCGGCGGCATCCCGCTGGGCCTCCTCCTGGTCCTCACCGACCGGGGCGCCCTGCTGCAGAACGTCGTGGTGAACAAGGTCGTGGGCGCGATCGTCAACCTCGGCCGCTCGCTGCCCTTCATCATCCTCCTCGTCTGGCTGATCCCCTTCAGCCGCATGGTCGTCGGCACCTCCATCGGCCCCAGCGCCGCCGTGGTGGCCCTGGTCATCGGCGCCGTGCCGTTCTTCGCCCGGCTGGTGGAGACCGCCATCCGCGAGGTCGACCACGGCCTGGTCGAGGCGGTCCAGTCGATGGGCGGCGGCACCTTCACCGTGATCTTCAAGGTGCTCCTCCCGCAGGCCCTGCCCTCCCTCATCGCCGGCCTCACCACCACCGTGATCGCCCTCCTGGGCTACTCCGCCATGGCGGGCGCGGTCGGCGGCGGCGGCCTGGGCAACCTCGCCATCACCTACGGCTACATGCGCCACGAGACCGGCCTGATGAACGTCACCATCCTGCTGCTCATCGCCATCGTGACGATCGCCCAGCTCGCCGGTGACCTCACCGTCCGGCGCCTCGCCCGCCGCGGCGGACGCCAGGCCCCCGCCGTCGGACTGCGCCGGCTGAAGTCCGCCACCGTCCCCAAGCCCCGTACCGCCCCCGAGACCGCCCCGGAGCCCACCGAGGCGGCCTAGGACGACGGCCCCACCCGGCCGTACCCCCCGTAAGACCCCACGAAGCCCGGACCCTTTGCCGGGCGGCAACACCTCGTGAGAACAAGAAAGGCACTCTTCGTGCGTACCACCGTCAAGCTCTCCGCCGCCCTCGCGGCCGCCGCCGCGCTCACCCTCGGCCTCAGCGCCTGCAGCGCCCCGTCCGACACCTCCTCCGGCTCGGGCAAGAAGGGCAAGGACGCCGACCCGGCCGCCAAGCTCGTCGTCGCCGCCAGCCCCACCCCGCACGCCGACATCCTGAACTTCGTCCGCGACAAGCTCGCCAAGGACGCCGGCCTCAACCTCGAGGTCAAGGAGTTCAACGACTACGTCCTGCCGAACACCGCCACCCAGAACGGCGACGTGGACGCGAACTTCTTCCAGCACAAGCCGTACCTCGACGACTTCAACAAGAAGAACAAGACGGACATCGTGCCCGTCGTCAACGTCGAGATCGAGCCCCTCGGCCTCTACTCCAAGAAGGACAAGAAGGTCGGGGACCTGGGCTCCGGCTCCACCATCGCCGTCCCCAACGACGCCACCAACGAGGGCCGCGCCCTGAAGCTGCTCGCCGACAACGGCGTCATCAAGCTCAAGGCCGGCGTCGGTGCCGAGGCCAAGCTCTCCGACATCGAGGACAAGAAGGGCGTCGAGTTCACCGAGCTCGAGGCCGCCCAGATCCCCTCCCGCCTGGCCGACGTGGACGCCGCCGTCATCAACGGCAACTTCGCCATCGGCGCCAAGCTCAACCCCGCCAAGGACTCCCTGGCCCTGGAGAAGGCGGACGGCAACCCCTACGCCAACTTCCTCGCCGTCAAGAAGGGCAACGAGGGCGACCCCCGCATCGCCAAGCTCGCCAAGCTCCTCAACTCCGACGAGGTCAAGAAGTTCATCGAGGAGAAGTTCAGCAACGGCGCCGTCATCCCGGCCTTCGGCGCCCCGAAGAGCTGACACCTTGTAACCTCGGCCCTCCGTACGGTCGCAGGCCCCGCGCACACGAACCGCTCGTGCGCGGGGCCTGACACTTGGCGTATCCACCTGCCGATGCTGCATGCTGGTGCACCCGAGCCAGACCGGTACCACCCCCGAGCCCTGTCGCACCGGCGTTGGAGCAGCACATGACATCCACCTTTCCGGACATCTCCATCAGTACGGACCGGCTGGTGCTGCGCCCGTTCGAGGCGGGGGACATCGCCCCCCTGGCCGAGATGATGAACGACGAGCTCATCACCGCCTGGACCGGCGTCCCCCACCCCTACTCCACCGCCGACGCCCGCGACTGGGCACTGCGCGGCGCCCCCTCGGAACGCATCTCCGGGCGCGGAATCGTCTTTGCGGTCGCCGAATTCCTCACCCAGCGCCTCGTCGGCACCCTCCACCTCCGCAACACCGACTGGCGCACCCTGTCCACCGAGGTCTGCTACATCACCGCCCCCTGGGCCCGCGGCGAGGGCTACGCCTGCGAATCGGTGCTCGCCGCCGCCGAATGGCTCTTCCGCGACCAGAAATTCGAACGCCTCGAACTGCGCACCGCCGCCGACAACTCCGCGGCCCAGCAGGTCGCCCAGAAGATCGGCTGCGTCAGCGAGGGCGTCCTGCGCAGCGCCTGGATAGCGCGCAGCCGCACCGAGGACGCCGGCTGGACCGAGCTGCGCACCGACCTCATCATCTGGAGCCTGCTGCCCGAGGACCTCGACGAGTTCCGCGAGGCCCCCGCCGGCGGCCACGACTACGCCACCGTCTTCCCCGACTGGCGCTGACCGGGCCCCGCCCGCCGACGGCCCCGGCCCACCCCACCGGGGTACGCTCACCCTGCCCGCACCCGCGCGGGCCCGACCCACGATCGATCCCAGGAGACTGACGACCATGGCCGACCGGGTCACGGTGATCGGATGGGACGGCTCACCGCTGACGGACGCGGCCCGCTCCGCCCTCGGCGCCGCCTCCCTGGTGGCCGGCGCCGCCCACCACCTGGCCCTGCCCGAGGTCCCCGCCAACGCCGAGCGGGTCCGCCTGGGCAGCGTCGACCTCGCCGCCCGCCGCATCGCCCAGCACCGCGGCTCCGCCGTCGTCCTCGCCGACGGCGACCCCGGCTTCTTCGGCGTCGTCCGCACCCTGCGCGCCCCCGAGCACGGCCTCGAGGTCGAGGTCGTGCCCGCCGTCTCCTCCGTCGCCGCCGCCTTCGCCCGCGCCGGCATGCCCTGGGACGACGCCCAGGTCGTCGTCGCCCACAGCCGCGACCTGCGCCGCGCCGTCAACGTCTGCCGGGCCCACCCCAAGGTCGCCGTCCTCACCTCCCCCGGCGCCGGCCCCGCCGAACTCGCCCTCCTCCTCGGACCCGTCCACCGCACCTTCGTCATCTGCGAGGAACTGGGCACCGAACGCGAGGAGGTCACCGTCCTCACCTCCGACCGGGCCGTCGACCACGTCTGGCGCGACCCCAACGTCGTCATCGTCATCGGCGGCTTCGGCGCCCCGGTCCACGGCGGCGGCTGGATCGCCGGCCGCGACGCCGGCTACCCGTCCGCCGTCCGCGGCTGGGCCCTGCCCGCCGACGCCTACACCGGCACCCCGGGCGAGGGCGAGTCCACCGAACTGCGCGCCGCCCAACTCGCCCGGCTCGGCCCCCGGGTGGGCGACCTGGTCTGGGACATCGGCTGCGGCGGCGGCGCGGCCGCCGTCGAGGCGGCCCGCTTCGGCGCCGCCGTCATCGCCGTCGACAGCGACGCCGCCGCCTGCCGCCGCACCGCCGCCGCGGCCCGCCACTACGGCGTACAACTGCAGGTCGTGCACGGCACCGCCCCGCTGGCCCTGGAGGACCTCCCCGAACCCGACGTGGTCCGCGTCGGCGGCGGGGGCGCCGTCGTCGTCGCCGCCTGCGCCGACCGCCGCCCCGAGCGGATCGTCACCCACGCCGCCACCCGCGACGAGGCCGAGGCCGTCGGCCGCGCCCTCGCCGAGGGCGGCTACACGGTCGAGTGCACGCTGCTCCAGGCAGTGGAGTTGGACACAGCCCGGTGGACCGAGCGCGAGCGCGCCGTAGCCTTCCTCCTGAGCGGGCGTCGCACGCACCCCTGAGCCCCGGGTGCGGGGCCCGGGGTAGGCTGGCGGATCGTTGTGCAGCCGGTCGGTGTCCGACACCACAGTCGCCAATGCTCCGAACGCCCCCCTCGATTGGCGCGTACAGGGCAAGGTGACACCGGACGGCATACAACGTTGCCGCGAGGCACACGCGCTCGTTCTTGTTCCGGGGGCGTGGTTGGAAGGAGCACTACCGATGGGCGAGGGGTACGCATGACCGACACCGGCCGGTTCCCGGACGAGGGACAGCCGGAGAACGCAGGCGCACTGCCCGGACACCCGCACCACGCGGACGCCGCGGCCCCTGCCGAACCCGGAACCCCCACCCATTCGACGTACGCCTTCCTCGACCAGGACCCCGCGGACGAGGACGACCTGCTCCTGATGCCGGGCGCCCAGGGCGCCTGGATGGAGCAGCCGGCAGCGCCGGGCGGCACCCACGAGACGGGCGGCCGGGACACCGGCTCCCTCGACTACAACGGCGTGCACACCCCGCCCCCGGCGCCCGGCCCCGCCGCCGCCCCGCCGCCGCGCCGCCCGCTGCACATGGGCCCGCCCGTGCCGGAGCCCAACAGCGGTGTCGTCCGCTCCCTCGCCGACCGCGGCCCCGCCCCCCAGCAGCAGCCCGTCGGCTCCCCGGTCCACCCCCCGGCCCCGCCCGTCGGCGGCGTCGAATACCTGGACGGCACCCCCCAGGACACCCTCCCGGGGACCCCGGCGGCGCCGTTCGTCCCGGCACAGACCACGGGTGACGCGCCGGCACAGCCCGCCCCCGCGGCCGCCGCGCCCGGGACGGTGGCCGAGCCCTCTCCTGTCGAGCCGCGGGCTGACGTGGTGTCACCGCAGACCGCGGCCCCCGCCGGGCCGGCGGACGGCCTCGACCTGGGCTCCGAACCGGTCGCGCCGGCCGCGGTCGCCGCCCCGGCGCCCGCCCCCGCCCCGGTGCCGCCCGTGCCGAGCGCGGACGCCGCCCTGGCGGTCATCGCCCGGGCCACCCAGGACATCACCGCGGCGCCGGCACAGCCGGTCGCGGAGGCCGCACCCGTGGTGGAGCCGGTGGTGGAGCCCGTGCAGGAGCCGGTGGCCGAGCCCGTGGCGGAGGCCGTCGCGGAGGTTCCTGTCGCCGTCGAGCCGCCGGTGGCCGTCGTGGAGGCGCCCGTCGCCGAGACGGTCGTGGCCGAGACGGTCGCCGCCCCCGCGCCCGCCCCCGAGACCCCGGTTGACGCCCTGTCGGCGCCGGTCGAGCCGGTCGAGCCCGTCGTTCCGGTCGAGGCCGAGGTCGCGCCGGAGCCCGTCGCCGTGGCCGTGGTCCCGGAGGCCGTCCCGGTGGCCGAGGTGGTCCCGGAGGCCGTCCTGGTGGCCGAAGCCGTCCCGGCGGCGGCCGTCGCCGAGCCGGTCGCGGTCCCCGTCCAGGCACCGGTGGCCGAGCCCGCGCCCGTGCCCGTGGCCGCCGAGCCCGTCGTGGAGGCCGTGGCCGTCGTGGCCGAGCCGGCTCCCGAGCCCGTACCGGCTCCGCAGGAGCCCACCGCTGACGAGACGTCGGCGGCGGAGGCCGTGCCGGCCCCGGAGCCGGCGGTCGCCGAGCAGGCCGCCCCGGAGCAGGTCCAGGAGGCGCCCGTCGCGGAGCCGGTGGCCGCCGAGCCTGTGGCGGAGCCGGTCGTGGAGCCTGCCGCCGAGCCCGTAGCCGAGGCCGTGGCGGAGGTCGTCGTGGAGCCCGTCGTGGAGCCCGTGCCCGAGGCCGTTCCGGTGGCCCCGGCCGCCGAGCCGGCGCCCGCCGAGGCCCCGCAGGCCGCGCCCGCCCCCGCGCCGGAGCCGGTCGCCGCCGCCCCGGAGGCCCCGGTGGCCCCCGCCCCGGAGCCGGTCGTCGTCGAGCCCGTCGTCGCCGAGCCGGAACCGGTGCCCGCCGCCGCGCAGGAGACGACCCCCGTTCAGGAACCGGCCCCCGCCGAGGCCGTGACGCCCGCCCCCGAGGCCGTCGTGTCCGAGACGGCGGCTCCCGAGGCGCCCGCCCCCGAGGCCGTGAACCCCGAGGCCGTGGCGCCTGTGGCCGCGACCCCCGAGGCCGTGACGCCCGAGACGCCCGCCCCCGAGGCCGTGGCTCCCCAGGTCGTGGCCGCCGAGCCCGTGGCCGGACCGGCGGCGCCCGCCCCCGCCCAGGAGACGGAGGTCGCCGAGCCCGCCGAGGCCCCCGCGCCGGAGCCGGAGACGGCCCCCGAGCCGGAGCCCGAGCCCGCCGGCCCCCCGGCCGTCGGTTACGACGACGCCGAGCGCGCCGCCGTGCACCGCGTGATGCGCGAGCGCCGCGACATCCGCAACGGCTTCCGCGGCGACCCGATCCCGCACGAGGTGCTGCTGCGCGTCCTGGAGGCCGCGCACACCGCGCCCAGCGTGGGCCACTCCCAGCCGTGGGACTTCGTGGTCATCCGCTCGGAGGAGACCCGCCGGTCGATGCACGAGCTGGCCACCCGCCAGCGCGAGGCGTACGCCGAGTCCCTGCCCAAGGCCCGGGCGAAGCAGTTCAAGGAACTGAAGATCGAGGCCATCCTCGAGACCCCCGTCAACATCGTGGTCACCGCCGACCCCACCCGGGGCGGCCGCCACACCCTGGGCCGGCACACCCAGCCCCAGATGGCGCCGTATTCCTCCGCGCTCGCCGTGGAGAACTTCTGGCTCGCCGCGCGCGCCGAGGGCCTCGGCGTGGGCTGGGTCAGCTTCTTCGACGAGCGCGAGATGGTCCGCGCCCTCGGCCTGCCCGAGCACCTCGAGGTCGTCGCCTACCTGTGCGTGGGCTACGTCGACGAGTTCCCGGACGAGCCCGAGCTGATGCAGGCCGGCTGGTCCAAGCGGCGCCCGCTGTCGTGGGTCGTCCACGAGGAGGAGTACGGCCGCCGGGCGCTGCCCGGCGAGGAGCCGCACGACCTCCTCGCCGAGACGCTGCGCGGCATCCGCCCGCTGGACGCCAAGGCGCTCGGCGAGGCGTGGGAGCGTCAGAAGCGGATGACCAAGCCGTCCGGCGCGCTCGGCATGCTGGAGATCATCTCCGCGCAGCTGTGCGGTCTGTCGCGCAAGTGCCCCCCGCCGATCCCGGAGCCCGCCGCCGTCGCGATCTTCGCCGGTGACCACGGCGTGCACCACCAGGGCGTCACGGCGTGGCCCCAGGAGGTCACGTCGCAGATGGTCGCCAACTTCCTGGGCGGCGGCGCGGTGTGCAACGCCTTCGCCAACCAGGTCGGCGCCGAGGTCTGCGTCGTCGACGTCGGCGTGGCCTCCGAGCTGCCCACGACGCCCGGCCTGCTGCCGCGCAAGATCCGGCCCGGGACGAGCGACTTCACCATCGGCCCCGCGATGACCCGCGAGGAGGCCCTCCAGGCCGTCGAGGTCGGCATCGAGACCGCCCGCGACCTGATCACGGCGGGCAACAAGGCCCTGCTCACGGGCGAGATGGGCATCGCCAACACCACGGTGTCGGCCGCCCTCATCTCGGTCTACACCGGCGCGGACCCGGCCGAGATCACCGGCCGGGGCACGGGCATCAACGACGAGATGCACGCCCGGAAGATCGACGTCGTCCGCCGGGCGCTCGAACTGCACCAGCCGGACCCCAAGGACCCGATCGGCGTCCTCGCCGCGATCGGCGGCCTGGAGCACGCGGCGCTCGTCGGCCTGATCCTCGGCGGCGCCTCGCTGCGTACGCCGGTGATCCTGGACGGCGTCAGCGCGGGTGCCGCGGCCCTCGTCGCGCGCGCCATCGCCCCGGAGGCGCTGGCCGCCTGCATCGCGGGCCACCGCAGCGCCGAGCCGGGCCATGTCGCGGCCCTGACCAAGCTGGGCCTGCGCCCGCTGGTGGACCTCGACCTGCGGCTCGGCGAGGGCACGGGGGCGCTGCTGGCGCTCCCCGTCGTACAGAGCGCGGCGCGTGCCATGCACGAGGTGGCGACGTTCGACACGGCGGGTGTCAGCGAGAAGGGCTGACGGCCCGGTCGGCCCCGGTCGGGGGAGGCGTTCCGCCCCGCGGAACGCCTCCCCACGCACGACCGGACACCCCGTAAGGTGTCCCCACCAGCGCTTTCGTACGAGGAGACCTGCCATGGCCCGGACCGAACAAGCCGCTTACCCCGTCGGACTGCGCCTTGCCGGTCGCCGTGTGGTCGTCCTCGGCGGCGGTCAGGTCGCCCAGCGGCGGTTGCCGGCGCTGATAGCCGCGGGGGCCGACGTCCTGCTGGTCTCCCCGTCGGCGACCGCGTCCGTCGAGGCCATGGTCGAGGCCGGCGAACTGCGCTGGGAGCGCCGCGGCTACCGCGACGGCGACCTGGACGGCGCCTGGTACGCCCTCATCTCCACCGACGACCCGGCCGCCAACGAGGCGGCCTCCGCCGAGGCCGAGGCCCGCCGGGTGTGGGCGGTCCGCAGCGACGACGCCGACGCCGCCTCCGCCTGGACCCCGGCCACCGGCCGCGCCGCGGGCGTGACCGTCGCCGTGCTCACCGGGCAGGACCCGCGCCGCTCCGCCGCCGTGCGCGACGCGGTGATCGAGGGCCTCCGCGACGGCTCGCTCGCCGCCCCCCACCACCGCGCCCGGGTCAAGGGCGTCGCCCTCGTCGGCGGCGGCCCCGGCGACCCCGACCTGATCACCGTGCGCGGCCGGCGGCTGCTCGCCGAGGCCGACGTGGTCGTCGCCGACCGGCTGGGCCCGCGCGACCTCCTCGACGAGCTGCCCCCGCACGTCGAGGTGATCGACGCGGCCAAGATCCCCTACGGCCGCTTCATGGCCCAGGAGGCCATCAACAACGCCCTGATCGAGCACGCCAAGGCCGGCAAGGCGGTCGTCCGGCTCAAGGGCGGCGACCCGTTCGTCTTCGGCCGCGGCATGGAGGAGGTCCAGGCCCTGGCCGAGCACGGCATCCCGTGCACCGTCGTGCCCGGCATCTCCAGCTCGATCAGCGTCCCGGCCGCCGCCGGAATCCCCGTCACCCACCGGGGTGTGGCCCACGAGTTCACGGTCGTCAGCGGCCATGTGGCCCCCGACGACCCCCGTTCGCTCGTCGACTGGGAGGCGCTCGCCCGGCTGCGCGGCACCCTGGTCCTGCTGATGTCGGTGGAGAACATCGCCGCGATCGCCGCGACGCTGATCCGCCACGGCCGGCCCGCCGGAACCCCCGTCGCCGTGGTGCAGGAGGGGACCACCGCCGCCCAGCGCCGCGTGGACGCCACCCTGGAGACCGTGGGGGAGCGGACCGTCGCCGAGGGCATACGCCCGCCGGCCGTCATCGTGATCGGCGAGGTCGTGACGGCGGCACCGGCCCCCCGCGCCTGACACCCCACGCCCTCTCCACCACCCCGTCCCCCTCCACCCCACCGCACCAGGACAGCAGGCAGACAGAGCATGGCCGACCTCACCACCATCGACGCCCCCGACGACCCCCGCCTGCACGACTACACCGGGCTGACGGACGTCGAGCTCCGCCGCCGCCGCGAACCCGAGGAGGGCCTGTTCATCGCGGAGGGCGAGAAGGTGATCCGCCGCGCCCTGCAGGCCGGCTACACGATGCGCTCCATGCTGCTCACGCCCAAGTGGGCGGATGTGATGGGGGACGTCATCGAGGAGAGCACCGCGCCCGTCTACGTCGTCACCCCGGACCTCGCCGAGCGGGTGACGGGCTATCACGTCCACCGCGGCGCCCTCGCCTCCATGCGGCGCAAGCCGCTGCCGCCGGCCGGCGAGCTGCTGCGCGACGCCCGCCGCGTCGCCGTGCTGGAGGGTCTCGTCGATCACACCAACATCGGCGCGATCTTCCGCAGCGCGGCGGCGCTCGGCATGGACGCGGTCCTGCTCTCCCCGGACTGCGCCGACCCCCTCTACCGCCGCTCGGTGAAGGTGTCGATGGGCGCGGTGTTCTCGGTCCCCTACGCCCGGCTGGAGAACTGGCCCCACGACCTGGAGGCGGTACGGGAGGCGGGCTTCGGCCTGCTGGCCCTCACCCCGCACGAGAAGGCCGTCGCCATGGACGAGGCGGCCCCGCACCGGCTGGAGCGGGCCGCGCTGATGCTGGGCGCGGAGGGTGACGGCCTGTCGGACCGCGCCCTGCGCGCGGCCGACACCTGGGTCCGCATCCCGATGGCCCACGGGATCGACTCCCTCAACGTGGGCGCGGCGGCGGCCGTGGCCTTCTACGCCGTCACCACGGGCCGCCCGACGGCCTAGGCCCCGTCGGCCCGGTCGACCTCGTCGGCCGGCGATCCGCCCTCGGGCATCGTCCAGCCCACCGGCGTCCTCGCCGGCCCGCCCAGGCCGTCGTTGTGCGTCGGCCCCTGGCAGCCCTGCGCGGCGGCGATCCCCAGCGCGACCAGCAGCGTCACCACGACGAAGACGATGAGCCGCTGCCGCAGCAGCTTCCGGTCCGGGCCCTGCCGCCGCCCCGCGGCGCCCGGCCGGGTGCCGGGGCCCGTACGGGCGCCCGTACGGGGCCGGGCGCCGCGCCGTGCGCCCGGGAGCCCCCGGCGGTCGACGGCCGTCGGGCCCGGCGCCGCCGGCGACCCGTGGGGGGCGTGCGGCCGCGGGGTGGGGGAGCTGCCCGGGCGGCGCTCGGTGCGCTGCCGCTCGTACTCCGCCGCCCGCCGGGCCGACGGCCGGTCCGGCTCGCGGCGCGGGGACGGCGGACGGCCCTCGGACAGCCCGTGTGCCTCGCGGGCCGCGATCTCCTTCAGCCGCAGCGACAGCTGGAGCGTGCTGGGCCGCTCCTCCGGGTCCTTGGCCAGACAGGCGTGGATGAGCGGGGCCAGCGCGTCCGGCACGCCCATGAGCTGGGGCTCCTCGTGCACCACCCGGTAGAGCATGACCTCCGAACTGCCCTGGCCGAACGGAGAGTCCGCCGTCGAGGCGTAGGCCAGGGTGGCGCCGAGCGCGAAGACGTCCGTCGCCGGGGTCACGGCGGCGCCGCGCACCTGCTCGGGGGCGAGGAAGCCGGGCGAGCCGACGGCCGTTCCCACATGGGTGAGGGTGCTCGCCCCGGTGGCCCAGGCGATCCCGAAGTCGATGATGCGGGGGCCCTTGGGGGAGAGGAGGATGTTCGACGGCTTGAGGTCGCGGTGGACGACACCCGCGTCGTGCACCGCCAGCAGGCCCTCGGCCAACGCCGCGCCGATGGACGCGGTCTGAGCGGCCGACAGCGGCCCCTCCTCGTTCACCTTGTCGTGCAGCGAGGGGCCCGGCACGTACTGCGTGGCGAACCACGGCCGGTCCGCCTCCAGGTCGGCGGCCACCAGCCGCGCCGTACACCCGCCGCGGATGCGCCGGGCCGCGGAGACCTCGCGCGCGAAGCGGGAGCGGAACTCCTGGTCCTCGGCGAGGTCCGGGCGGATGACCTTCAGCGCCACGCGCTGGCCGCGCCGGTCGGAGCCCAGGTAGACCACGCCCATGCCGCCCGCGCCCAGCCTGCGGTGCAGCCGGAACGAGCCGACGACACGCGGGTCCTCGCGCCGGAGCCGCATCATCGTCATCTTCGTCCCCTACCTCCGGTGGGGCTGCCCCACGTCGTTGCCCGCGGGCCGCCCGGCCCCTTGACCGGTCGTCCGGTCCCGTCGGCCGCCCGGCCTCTGACGTGGCACAGCTTACGGATTGACGGACGGTCGCGCTGCGAGGCCGCGCATGCGTCGGCGAGTGGAGTGTCGGTGCCGGGTGGGATGCTCGACCTATGGGCACGGGGCGGATCCGGTCCGCCCCCGGCCCCGGACCGGCGGCCCAAGGGGCCGCCGTGAAAGGGGGATTGACGCCATGAAGGGTGACCGGGTGGAGATCGTCGTGGATGCCGGTGACACGACTCGAACGTATGAAGTGGTGGCGGACCGGGCCGGCCGGAGGGTGGAGACGGCCGTCCGCCGGGGCGTGGTGGAAGTGAGCGAAGTCACGCGGAGCGGTTCCGTCGTCCGGACGGCTCGGTTCATGGCCACCCGGGTCCTCGCGCTGGTGGAGCACCCGGTGCCGAGGGAGGACGCGAGCGAGCGTCCCCTCCGGGACGACCCGGGGGCCCTGGGGAAGGGTCTCCACCCAGGGGAGTAGCCCCCGGGGCCCGGCCTCATCCTCCGGGAGAACCGCCAAGCGGTACGAGGGCATGACGCCGGGCGGGTGGCCCGCGCCTAGTGTGGAAGGCAAGCGGCGGGTACGCATACTCGTCCCCCGAGGTCAGGTGCCCGCCGCTGCCGACACCAGCGGGCACGGGCCCGGTGGCGGGACCGCGACGAGGATGGACGGGAGAGACCGATGGCGCACCCTGTGGGACGTCCCGGCGGCCGGGCGGCGGCCAGGCGGTCCCCGGACGCCTTCGGCCCGGCCGCGTCCTTCTCGCGGTCGTCCACCCCCCGCCACCCGCTCGTCGCGGCGGCGATGGTGCTGCCGCTGGCGGCCCTCCTGGCGGTCGTCTTCGGCGGCTGGGACGCCGTCGTCACTCAAGCGTCGTCCGTGGCCGGAATGCTGGGGCGCTGACGCGCCCCCGGTCCGGGAGAGCGGCCCGGGCCGGGACACGAAGGCCACAGCCCCGTGGGGACGGGGGTGCGGCGGACGGCACGATGCGCCGGGCACCTGGGGAGGTGCCCGGCGCATCGCGTTGTCCGGGGTCGTGCGGGGCGATCGAGGACCGCGACACGACGAAACGGCCGGTGGCCGGGGCCGCTGGGCCCCGGCCACCGGCCGTGAGTGTGCGCGATACTGGGATTGAACCAGTGACCTCTTCCGTGTCAGGGAAGCGCTCTCCCGCTGAGCTAATCGCGCGGGCAAGATCCATGGGGATCCTGGTGGACGATACTGGGATTGAACCAGTGACCTCTTCCGTGTCAGGGAAGCGCTCTCCCGCTGAGCTAATCGTCCGGGGTGTGCTGCGTGCGCGATACTGGGATTGAACCAGTGACCTCTTCCGTGTCAGGGAAGCGCTCTCCCGCTGAGCTAATCGCGCGGGCAAGATCCGTGAGGATCCTGGTGGACGATACTGGGATTGAACCAGTGACCTCTTCCGTGTCAGGGAAGCGCTCTCCCGCTGAGCTAATCGTCCTTGGAGGTGGAGACGGGATTTGAACCCGTGTAGACGGCTTTGCAGGCCGTTGCCTCGCCTCTCGGCCACTCCACCAGGAGTGCGGGGGTCGGGAAGATCCCCCAACTCGAGCGGACAACGAGACTCGAACTCGCGACATCCACCTTGGCAAGGTGGTGCTCTACCAACTGAGCTATGTCCGCAGCAGCCTCCCCCGGGCTTCACCCCGGGAGTTGCTCCGCCGTTTCGCTTCCGCGTCCCGGCGACGTGTTGAACTTTAGCGGATTCCGGCGCCAGCTCAAATTCCGTTTGCCCAGCGTGCTGCCGTGATCCCTCGGCAGGGCCCGTCGAGGACCCCGCGCCATAGACTCGATGACGTGCAGAGCCTCCCCCCGATGTCCTCCCCGATGGCCCGCTTCGGCGGGCTGATCGCCACTGACCTGCGCGATGTCACCAGCGACCCGGCAGCCCTGGAATCCACCGGGTGGTGGGCCGTCGTGGCCTCCTTCGAGGGCGGCCTGACCTGCGCGCGCTTCGGTGACGTCCGGGCAGCCCCCGCCCCCGTCCCGGTCCCCGGCCGGTGGCGCGGCCCCGCCCCGGACGACTGGACCAGTTCCCTGGACCGCGACGCCTACGTCGCGGGCGTCCGCCGTATCCGCGAGCACATAGCCGCCGGCGAGGTCTACCAGGCCAACCTCTGCCGCGTCCTGAGCGCGCCCCTGCCCGACCCGGACGCCGCCGACGTCGACGCGCTGACCGCCCTGCTCGCCCGGGGCAACCCCGCCCCCTACGCGGGCACGGTCCGCCTGCCCGCGCACGGCGTCGAGGTGGCCACCGCCTCCCCCGAGCTCTACCTCCGCCGCACCGGCCGCACCGTGGAGTCCGGCCCGATCAAGGGCACCGGCCGCACCGCCGAGGACCTGCTGGAGAAGGACCACGCCGAGAACGTGATGATCGTGGACCTGGTCCGCAACGACCTCGGACGCGTCTGCGCCACCGGCTCCGTGACCGTCCCCGCGCTCTGCGCGGTCGAGAGCCATCCCGGCCTGGTCCACCTCGTCTCCACCGTCCGCGGCCGGATCGCCGACGGCGCCGGCTGGTCCGACCTCCTCGACGCGACCTTCCCGCCCGGCTCGGTCACCGGCGCCCCCAAGGAGAGCGCCCTCGGCATCATCGACGCCCTGGAGACCGCCCCCCGCGGCCCCTACTGCGGCGGCATCGGCTGGGTCGACGCCGACAGGGGCACCGGCGAGCTGGCCGTCGGCATCCGCACCTTCTGGATCGACCGCGCCGCCGTCGGCGGCCCGCTCCTGCGCTTCGGCACCGGAGCCGGCATCACCTGGGGCTCCGACCCCGAGCGGGAGTGGGCCGAGACGGAACTCAAGGCCTCCCGGCTCCTCGCGATAGCGTCGGAGGCACCCCGGCCCGTGGGAAGGACACAGCGGTGAGAATCTGGCTCGACGGCGCGCTGCGCGACGCGGACGACGCCCACGTCTCGGTCTTCGACCACGGCCTGACCGTCGGCGACGGCGTCTTCGAGACGCTCCGGACCACCGACGGCCGGCCCTTCGCCCTCACCCGCCACCTGGCCCGGCTCAGCCGCAGCGCCGCGGGCCTGGGCCTGCCCGAGCCCGACCTCGACGAGGTCCGCCACGCCTGCGCCGCCGTCACCGGGGCCAACCCCCTGCCGCTCGGCCGGCTGCGGATCACCTACACCGGAGGGCTCTCCCCGCTCGGCTCCGACCGCGGCACCGCCGCCCCCACCCTCGTCGTGGCCCTGACCGCCACGACCCGGCGCCCCGACGCCACCGCCGCCGTCACCGTCCCCTGGACCCGCAACGAACGCGGCGCCCTCGCCGGCCTCAAGTCCACCTCCTACGGCGAGAACGTCGTCGCCCTCGCCGCCGCCCGCCGGCAGGACGCCTCCGAGGCCCTCATGGCCAACACCACCGGCGCGCTCTGTGAGGGCACCGGCTCCAACGTCTTCGTGGTCCTCGACGGCGAGCTGCACACCCCGCCCGTCTCCTCCGGCTGCCTGCCGGGCATCACCCGCGCCCTCGTCGTCGAATGGACCGGCGCCCAGGAGACCGACCTGCCCTTCGAGGTCCTCGATCGCGCCGATGAGGTCTTCCTGACCTCCAGCCTCCGCGACGTCCAGGCCGTCCACACCCTCGACGGCCGGCAACTCCCCGGCGCCCTCGGCCCGGTGACCGCCAAGGCCATGCGCCAGTTCGACGAACGTTCCGCCGCCGACCTCGATCCCTGAGGGGCGTACGACGGTCCGGCGCCACCGGCCGGGGAAACCGGATGACGGACGGCCGCCGGGCCGGTACAACGCAAGGATGACCACCACCCTGCGGCCCACCGCACCCGAGCAGCGCACCGCCGACGGCGGCCGGTCCCGCGCCTACGAGGTCTGCGTCAACAGCCGGCGCGTCGGCACGGTCGACATCTCCACCGACCCCCGCCTCGGCCCGGGCTTCGGCCGGATCGCCCACCTCGTCATCAACGAACCCGACCGGCACCGCGGCCGCGCCACCGTCGCCGCGCTCGCCGCCGAGGAGGTGCTGCGCGCCTGGGGCTGCGGCCAGATCTCCATCAGCGTCCCCGCCGGCGCGGAGAGGGCCCTCGGCCTCGCCGGGGCCCTCGGCTACACCGAGCGCAGCCGCACCCTCTCCAAGCCCGTGCCCACCGCCTCCCCCGCGCTGCCCGAGGGCAGCACTTCCCGGCCCCTGGCCGAGGAGGAGTACGCGGCTTGGCTGGCCCGCTCCCGGCGCCACTACGTCCGCGACTGGGCGGACCGGGGCGTGCCCCTGCCGCAGGCCGAGGCCAAGGCGGAGCGCGACCACGCCCAGGCCCTGCCCCAGGGCCTCGCCACCCCCGGCACCACCGTGCGGGTGCTGGTCCACGACGGCCGGGACGTCGGCATCCTGTGGCTGGGCCGGCGCGACGACGGCGCCTACGTCTACGACGTCGAGGTCCACGAGGACCACCGGGGCCGCGGCCACGGCCGCTCCCTGATGCTCCTCGCCGAGCACCAGGCCCGCGCGGCGGGCGCGGCCACCCTCGGCCTCAACGTCTTCGCCGGCAACACCCCGGCCCTGCGGCTCTACGCCTCGCTCGGCTACCGGCCGACCGCCTTCCACCTCTACAAACCGCTGCTCTAGCCGGGGCGGGGAAGCAGCGCGGCGGGGCGGCGGGGCTCCCCGGGGTCAGCCCGCGAGCAGCCGGTCGGCGATCTCCTCGATCCGCTCCCGCAGCCCCTCCTGGCTCTTGCCGCCGTCCAGCCGCTCACCGCCGATCACATAGGTGGGCGTCCCCGTCACGCCGATCGCCTTGCCCTCGGCCTGGTCGGCGTCCACGACCAGCATGTGCCGCCCGTCGATCAGCGCGGTGTCCACCTCCTCGGCGTCCAGCCCCAGCGCGCCCGCCGTCTCCACGAGCACCCGCTCGCCCCGGGCGCCGAGGTCCGCGGTGCGCCCCAGCAGCGCCTCGGCGTACGGCCACCCCGTGCCCTGCTCCGCCGCCTCCTCGGCGGCCTGCGCCGCCGCGTAGGCGTGCTTGTTCTTCTCCAGGGGGAAGTGGCGCAGCCGGATGTCCAGCCGGTCCCCGTAGCGCTCCCGCAGGGCGCGCACGTCGTCCAGGGCCTTGTGGCAGTCGGGGCACTGCAGGTCGCACCAGACGTCGAGGGTGGCCGGGGTGATGTCGTTCTCGCTCATGGGGCCAGTCTCCCAGCCCGCGGCCGGACGGCGTGATCCCCTCCGGGCGGACCGGTCCGGCGCCCGGGTCCGGTACCCGAGGAGGAGGCGCGTCCCTGAAAGGACCCGGACTTCTCCCGTACCACCGGGCCGGTCGTGGCACCGCCCGCGCGGACCGGTGCACGATGGACGCAGGAGAACGCCGTCAGCGGGAGGACCGGATGCTGATCTCGACCGTATGCGCCGCGGTGTCCGCGGCCGGCCTGGGCATCGCCCTGGTGACGGCCTACCGCCGGCGCTTCCTCGCCGCGACCAGGATCGCCGCCTGGTCCCTGGTGCCCGTCGGCCTGGTGATGACCGGCGTCGTGGACTGGCTGACCGATCTGGTCCTCAAGCCGAGTGTGTGGGCCGGCTTCGGCGTGCTCGCCCTCTCGGCGCTGCTCTTCCTGATCAGCCGCACCGTCGAACGCCGCCGCGGCGGCACCCGGCGGGAGCGGCGCGCCGCCACGGCCGCCGCACGGGCCGGCGCCGTCGCCCCCACCGCGTCCGCGCCCACGCTCGGACCCGGCCGCGCCGAAACGTCCCGCCGCGGCGGGACGAAGCCCCCGGCCGGCGACGCGGAGGACTTCTCGGACATCGAGGCCATCCTCAAGAAGCACGGGATCTGAATAACTCCCGTAGAAAGTTCACGCGTTGGGCCGCGGGCGGCCCGGCCGCTGCGCCATGATCTGTCGGAGATGAACGACGAGACACCGGCCCAGATCACCGACGAACCGCGCGGCTGCCTGTTCGCCCTCTCCCAACCGCCCCTGATGTTCTTCCTCGCCTTCGTCGGCACACTGGTCCTGCTGACCGCCGTGCACGACCTCTACCGCTGGTGACGCCCCCGGCCCGGCGGACCTCAGCCCGCGGTCCCCCGGCGGCGCGCCCGGTACGCGGCCACGTGCAGCCGGTTCCCGCACGTCCGCCCGTCGCAGTAGCGGCGCGAACGGTTGCGCGAGAGATCGACGAAGGCCCGGCCGCAGTCCGGCGCCACACAGCGCCGCAACCGCTCCAGCTCGCCCTCCACCAGCAGGAACGCCAGCGCCATGCCGCCGTCGGCGGCCAGGTGCTCGGCGAGGGAGGCACCGGGCGCGAAGTAGTGCACATGCCAGTCGTAGCCGTCGTGGTCGGTCAGTCGCGGAGTGGTCCCCGCCTCCGCGACCAGCGCGTTCAGCAGCGTCGCGGCGGCCGCCGCGTCCCGGGTGTCGAACACCTCGGCGAAGCGGTCGCGGAGATCCCGCACCGCCCGCAGGTCCTGCTCCCGCAGCACCCCCGTGCCGCTGATGGCGTGGCGCTCGACGAACTCCCGCAGCCACGCCGCGTCGAGCTCCCCGTTCAGCAGGTCGACGACGGCGTCGAGGGTACGGCGGGTGTCGTGGTTGATCAGCACGGAACGTTCGCTCCCTGGCCGGACGGACGGAGGGCGGCAATTGTTCGACCGCGGCCGCAGACTCTAGCGGCTCCCCGGCGCGACGGCGCCGTCGCCCGCGGTGGATCCGCGGTGACGGCGCCGAGTCGTCCAGACCGTATGCGGTTGTCGTGCGCGGCGCGCGGCCTCCCCGAGTGGGCCGGCGCGCCCTGATCAGCTACGGCCCGGCATCAGCTCTCGGCCAGGATGTGCGAGAGCTCGGTGTCCAGGTCGAAGTGACGGTGTTCGGTGCCCGGTGGGACGGCGGCGTCGGTCCGCTTCAGGAACGACTCCAGCGCCCGGGCCGGCGCCTCCAGCAGGGCCTCGCCCTCGGGCGAACTCAGCGCGATGCAGACGACGCCCTGGCCGTGACTGCGGGACGGCCAGACACGGACGTCGCCCGTGCCCGTGGGCCGGTGGAGGCCCTCCGCCAGGAGGTCGCGGGCGAAGACCCATTCGACCGTCTCTTCGGCTCCGGTGTGGAAGGTGGCGTGCACGGCATACGGATCGGCCGTGTCGTACCGCAGGCCCGCGGGTACAGGCAGTGAGGATTCGCTCGACACAACGAGGCGCAGGTGCAGCTCGCAGCTGACCGTGGTGTTCATAAGCGCCAAGGCCTTTCGCTCAGTGTGCGCTCGGGGATTCGCACGTCGGCGAAATCGACATGCCACCTACGGTGCCGTTGTAAACCCCTCTGACCGTTTTGAGCCTCTTCGGATACCTCGGACGGCCCAGCGCCGGCGCCGCGCATACCGCCGAACCGGTGATGCCCGGCCCTTCGGGTACGTTGTGCCCCATGAACGCGGAGAGTGACGAGCGGAGACCCGCTCCTGCGCACAGTGACGACGAGTCCGGCAAGGGCCTCGGCTCCCGGGCCCCCCACTTCATCAAGCGGTCCCGGGCCCTCCACATCAGCTGGCAGGTCGGCGTCTTCGTCGTCGGCCTCGCCGTCGTCGTGGTCGGCATCATCATGCTGCCCCTGCCCGGCCCCGGCTGGCTGGTGATCTTCGCCGGCATGGCCATCTGGGCCACCGAGTTCGTCTGGGCCCAGCTCGTCCTGCGCTGGACCAAGCGCAAGGTCACCGAGGCCGCCCAGCGCGCCCTCGACCCCAAGGTCCGCCGCCGCAACATCACCCTCACCGTCGCCGGCCTCGTGATCGTCGCCACCCTGGTCGGGATCTACGTCGCGAAGTACGGCCTGCGGATGCCCTGGAACGTCGGCGGCTGACCGCCCCGGCCCCCTGACCAGGCACGCGTGGTGCGAAGCACCGTCTGACATGCGGTAATGTTTGCGGTGCGCCCGGGCGATTAGCTCAGCGGGAGAGCGCTTCGTTCACACCGAAGAGGTCACTGGTTCGATCCCAGTATCGCCCACATCACACCGAAGGTCCGTAGGGTTCACCCCCTTGCGGACCTTCGGTTTTTCGTATGCCCTGGTACGTCATGGGACGCCGCCGCACGCCCTCGCCGCACCACTACCGCTTCCGCGACACCTGGGACCTCCCGGCCCCGCCCGACACCGTCTACGCCGTCCTCGAAGCCGTCGCCGACTACCCCGCCTGGTGGCCCCAGGTCCGCGACGTCCGGCAGGCCGACGCCGTCAGCGGCACCGCCCACCTCCGCAGCCTCCTGCCGTACGGCATCACCGTCACCGCCCGCGAGAGCCGCCGCGACCCCCGCGCCCACATCCTGGAGATCGTCGTCCACGGCGACCTCGAAGGCTGGGCCCGCTGGACCCTCAGGCCCCACGGACCCCACGGCACCACCGCCCTCTTCGAGCAGGACGTCGACGTCCGCAAACCCCTCATGCGCCGGCTCGCCGTCCCCTGCCGCCCCCTCTTCCGCGCCAACCACGCCTGGATGATGCGCGGCGGCCGCCGCGGCCTGCGCGCCCTGCTGGAACGCCCGCCGCACGGGATTTGATGGAGACCGGCGGCGACCTGTATTGTTCAGTGCGTCGCCGGGGGAAACCCCGGAAACACGCCCGGGCGATTAGCTCAGCGGGAGAGCGCTTCGTTCACACCGAAGAGGTCACTGGTTCGATCCCAGTATCGCCCACCGCCCGGGAAGGCCGGTCCGTCATCCGACGGACCGGCCTTTCGCGTTGCCGCCCACGCCGCCCCCGGAGCTCCGGGACCCCGACGCCGCGCGCCGCCTCACGCCGCCGCGTGCAACTCCGGCCGCAACGGCCACGCCGGATCGCACTGCTCCTCCGAACCGTTCCGCGCGAACCACGCCTGCAACCCCCGCGCCTGCGCCGCGTGCCACACCGCCTGCCGCGTGTGCAGCTCCGCCGGACTCAACCGCTCCAACCGCGAGGCGAACCGCCGCCCCACCGCCCGTACGACCTCCATCGCCGCCGTCGCGTCGGCCGCCGCGTCATGCGCCCCCGTCAGCTCCACCCCGTACTGCCCGCACAGATCCGTCAGCGTCCGCCGGCCCTTCCGGTACCGGTCCAGATGCTTGTCCAGCACCCACGGATCCAGCACGCACAACGGCGCGCCACCCAGATAGCCCGCCAGCGACGACGCCCGGTGCCGCCGCAACTCCCGGTCCAGCAACGTCAGATCGAACGGCGCGTTCATCACCACCAGCGGAACGCCCCGCGCCGCATGACCCGCCAGCGCCCGCGCCACCTCCTCCATCACCGGGGCCGGCCACCGGCCGTACCGCTGCAAGTGGTCCTCGCTCAACCCGTGTATCGCGGTCGCCTCGGCGGGAACGGGAACCCCCGGATTCACCAGCCACCGGGTGACCACCGGCGCGGCCCCCGCCTGCGACTGCGTCACGAAGGCCGCCGACACGATCCGGTCCCGCTCCACATCCACCCCGGTCGTCTCGGTGTCGAAGGCGGCCAACGGCCCTTCGAGCCAGCACTGCATGACACAACTCCTCGCGCTCGTGCGACAGATGGCGTGTTTCCCCTCCCCGCCAGGTGATACCCGGCCACCCGAGCACCCGAACCGCCGCAGTTTGCCGGGGAGTTCGCGTGGAGACAACACAGATGTACGACCAAAGAACCGGCGAGCCCGGAAGGTTTTTCGGACATGGCGCTCGCTCAGCCCGACCCGGCCCCCACCCACGGCCGCCGGCCCCCCGGGCACCGCCCGCCGCCCCGCGGCGGCCTCGCCGTCACCGCGTGCATGGAGACCCTCCAGGTCGGCTACCTCCACGCCGTCGCGGCCGCCGCCGGCTGCTCACTCGCCCAGCCCTTCCCCGACAACGGCATCGACTGGCACGTCAGCCACAGCGCCCCCGACCACACCACCGACGACGAAGTCACCATCAAGGTGCAGCTCAAGAGCACCTACCAGCTCGGCCCCCACCCACCGGGCCGCACCTTCGCCTTCACCCTCGACAACGACCACCTGGTCAAACTGGCCCGCACCCCCGTTTCCGTCCACAAGATCCTCGTCGTCATGATCGTCCCCCGCGACCGCGACGACTGGCTCCGCGCCGCCCCGGACCGCCTCGAACTCCGCCACTGCTGCTACTGGACCAACCTCGCCGGCCACCCCGTCACCGGCCGCCGCAGGACCACCGTGCGCATCCCGACCACACGCGTCTTCGACGACCACGCCCTCCGCGAGATCATGACGCGGGTCGGAGCGGGAGGGAGACCCTGATGCACCACCCCGACCCCGCCGTCCTCGGCGCCCTCCTCGCCCGCCACGGCTGGCACCGCCGCGGCGGCGCCCCCGGCCGCTACGACCGCTGGACACCCCCCGCCGGACCCGGCGCCGGCACCAGCCTCCTCCTGCCCGCCGGCCGCGCCTTCCCCGACAGCGCCGACCTGCTCGCCGAAGCCCTCGCCGCCCTCGAACACAGCGCGGCACCCTCCGCCCACGACATCCTCATGGCCCTCCGCACCCCCGGCGACGAGATCCACTGGCACCGCGAGCTCCCCGAGCACCACGCCCCCGCCACCGCCTGGGCCGCCCAGGAACGCCTTCGCGCCGGAGCCCGCGCCATGCTCCTCGCCGGCGCCCTCGCCGACCGCGCCCGCACCGGCCACCACGGCGCCCGCGACCGCCGCCACGCCGAAGCCGCCCTCGCCGGTCTGCTCACCGGCCCCGCCCCCGGCGCCCGCGACCTCACCGTCCTCGCCCCCCTCGACCAGGGCGCCGGCACCGGTACCGCCGCGGACCGCCGCATCGCCGCCACCCTGCTGCGCGCCCTCCAGACCACCCGCGAGGCCACCGACTACCAGCGCGCCACCGGCCGCACCGACGCCTTCGACACCGCGATCACCGCCGGCGTCTGCCGCGAGCTCACCGACTCCCTCATCGCCCTCATCGGCGGCTCCGAAGGCATCCGTGTCGCCATCGCCTGGGCCCCCGCCGCCGGCCCGCCCGAGGGCTTCGCCGACCGGCCCGAACCCGTCGAGTTCTCGCCCGGCGACCTCCCCGCCCTCCGCGAGGCCGGCGCCCGCTACGTCCGCGACGAACCCTCCGTCCCCGTACGGATCACCGCCGCCGTCGTCCGGCTCCGCCGCGAGACCCCGGGCGGAGCGGGCACGGCACGCCTCAAGGTGCTCGACGGCGCCGACATCGGCCAGGTCAGGGCCACCCTCGACGCCGACGACTACCGCATCGCCGGCCACGCCCACCTGGCCGGGCTGCCGATCAGGGTCAGCGGCCGCCTGGAGAGCCGCGGCGGCTTCCGCCGTCTGGCCGACGCCCACACCGTCACCCCGGTGGGCGTGGACGAGGCGGAGCGCGACGGCCTGCTGAAGTCCCTCCACGAGAACCTCGACCCCTTCGGGGAACCGTGCGACGGAGAAGCGTGACGGGAAGCGTGACCCACAGGGGGAGCGAAAGAACCGCTTAGCGGCCAGGTGCCCGGGCTCGGTACGATTCAGGCGCACAGCGACCGCTGTCGTGCCCCATAAGTCAGGAGAGACCGGTGTCAGACGTCCGTGTGATCATCCAACGCGATTCCGAGCGGGAAGAGCGCGTGGTGACGACGGGCACTACGGCTGCCGACCTCTTCGCCGGCGAGCGCACCATCGTCGCCGCCCGCGTCGCGGGCGAGCTGAAGGACCTGGCGTACGTCGTCGCCGACGGCGAGGAGATCGAGCCCGTCGAGATCTCCTCCGAGGACGGCCTGAACATCCTGCGCCACTCGACGGCCCACGTCATGGCCCAGGCCGTGCAGGAGCTCTTCCCCGAGGCCAAGCTGGGCATCGGCCCGCCGGTCAAGGACGGCTTCTACTACGACTTCGACGTCGAGAAGCCGTTCACCCCCGAGGATCTCAAGCTCATCGAGAAGAAGATGCAGGAGATCCAGAAGAGGGGGCAGAAGTTCTCCCGCCGCGCGGTGACCGACGAGGCCGCCCGTGAGGAGCTGGCCGACGAGCCGTACAAGCTGGAGCTGATCGGCCTCAAGGGTTCCGCCTCCCACGACGACGGCGCGGACGTCGAGGTCGGCGCCGGCGAGCTGACGATCTACGACAACCTGGACGCGAAGACCGGCGAGCTGTGCTGGCGCGACCTGTGCCGTGGTCCGCACCTGCCGAGCACCCGCATGATCCCGGCGTTCAAGCTGATGCGCTCCGCAGCCGCGTACTGGCGCGGTAGTGAGAAGAACAAGCAGCTTCAGCGTCTCTACGGCACCGCGTGGCCGACCAAGGACGAGCTGAAGGCATACCTGGAGTTCCTCGCCGAGGCCGAGAAGCGCGACCACCGCAAGCTCGGCTCCGAGCTGGACCTCTTCTCCGTTCCCGACGAGATCGGCTCCGGCCTGGCCGTCTTCCACCCGCGGGGTGGCATCATCCGCCGCGCGATGGAGGACTACTCCAGGAGGAGGCACGAGGAAGAGGGGTACGAGTTCGTCTACACCCCTCACGCCACCAAGGGTGCCCTCTTCGAGAAGTCGGGCCACCTGGACTGGTACGCCGACGGCATGTACCCGCCCATGCAGCTCGATGCGGGCGTGGACTACTACCTGAAGCCCATGAACTGCCCGATGCACAACCTGATCTTCGACGCGCGGGGGCGGTCGTACCGCGAGCTGCCGCTGCGCATGTTCGAATTCGGGACCGTGTACCGGTACGAGAAGTCGGGCGTCGTGCACGGCCTGACCCGTGCCCGGGGCTTCACGCAGGACGACGCGCACATCTACTGCACCCGTGAGCAGATGGGCGAGGAGCTCGACCGCACGCTCACCTTCGTCCTGGACCTGCTGCGCGACTACGGCCTGAACGACTTCTACCTGGAGCTGTCCACCAAGGACCCGGAGAAGTTCGTCGGCTCGGACGAGGCGTGGGAGGAGGCCACCGAGACCCTGCGCAAGGTCGCCGAGAAGCAGGGCCTGGAGCTCGTCGCCGACCCGGGTGGCGCGGCCTTCTACGGCCCGAAGATCTCGGTGCAGGCGAAGGACGCCATCGGCCGCACCTGGCAGATGTCGACCATCCAGCTCGACTTCAACCTGCCGGAGCGCTTCGACCTGGAGTACACCGCAGCGGACGGCTCGCGCCAGCGGCCTGTCATGATCCACCGGGCGCTGTTCGGTTCGATCGAGCGGTTCTTCGCCGTCCTGCTGGAGCACTACGCGGGCGCGTTCCCGGCGTGGCTGGCCCCGGTGCAGGCGGTGGGCATCCCGATCGGTGACGCGCACGTCGAGTACCTGCAGGAGTTCGCCTCCGAGGCGAAGAAGAAGGGCCTGCGCGTCGAGGTGGACGCCTCCTCGGACCGGATGCAGAAGAAGATCAGGAACCACCAGAAGCTGAAGGTTCCGTTCATGATCATCGTCGGTGACGACGACATGAACGCCGGCACGGTGTCCTTCCGCTACCGGGACGGCTCGCAGGAGAACGGCATCCCGCGCGACGAGGCGATCGCGAAGATTCTCGACGTGGTCGAGCGTCGCGTCCAGGTGTGACGTGATCCCCGCGTGAGCGGGGTCATCGAGGGGCGGTCCTGGTGGGCCGCCCCTCGTCGTTCGCCCGTCCTGCGTGAGGAATATGCTTCACCCCATGACGAGTGAGCCGGAGCAGCAGTTCGGAGTGGGGACGCCGGATGCGTTCCAGCGCCTTTGGACGCCCCATCGGATGGCGTACATCCAGGGCGAGAACAAGCCCACCGGCCCCGGGGCCGACGACGGATGCCCGTTCTGCTCCATCCCGTCCAAGAGTGACGAGGACGGGCTGATCCTCGCTCGGGGTGAGCGCGTCTACGCCGTGCTCAATCTGTATCCGTACAACGGTGGCCACTGCATGGTCGTGCCGTTCCGGCATGTCGCGGACTACACCGAGCTCGACGAGGACGAGACGATCGAGCTGGCCGACTTCACCAAGCGGGCCATGCGCGCTCTCCGGGCGGCCTCCGGCGCGCACGGGTTCAACATCGGCATGAACCAGGGTTCGGTCGCCGGTGCCGGTATCGCCGCCCATCTTCATCAGCACATCGTTCCGCGCTGGGGCGGGGACACCAATTTCCTGCCGGTCGTCGGGCACACCAAGGTCCTGCCGCAGCTTCTCGCCGATACGCGGAAGATGCTGGCGGACGTCTGGCCGACGGTGTAGGTCCCGGTCGGTTCCGGTCGGGGAACGACCGGACGGGACACACCCCGACCGGAATCGGGCAAATCTCAGCATTTCTTCTTAAAGAAGCTCTAATGGGACGGTGACCTTTCTTCACCGTCGCACCGTGCTGCGCGCGGCCGCCGGTGGCGCCCTGGCGGGGGCCGCCGGTGCCGCGGGCTGCGAGGCCGACCGGTCGGCCGCCGAGGAGGCCCGGAAGCGTACGGCCGCGCCGACGGGCGCGTCCGGTGGGTCGCACGCGGCGGCGCGCGCGACCGCCTCCGCGCCCGGTTCCGCGCCCGTGCGCGCGTCGGGCCGTGTGTCGGCCTCCGCGGCCGCCCCCGCTCCGGCGGGACCGCCGTTGCTGCTGGCGCGGCTGCCGGCCGGGTTGCCGGCGCAGATCGAGCACGGGTCGCGGACCTCGCGTGCGGTGGCGCTGACGTTCCACGGCCAGGGTGACGCGAAGTCGGCCACCACGTTGCTGACGGAGGCGGAGCGGGCCGGGGCGCGGGTGACGGTGCTGGCCGTGGGGTCCTGGCTGGACGCCGAGCCGCGGATGGCGCGGCGGGTGCTGGACGGCGGGCACGAGCTGGGCAATCACACGATGCGGCACTTGAGCATCTGCTCGATGCCGGAGAAGGCCGCCTTCGCCGAGATCACGGAGTGCGCGGACCGGTTGCGCAGGCTCACGGGCGGCGCGGGCCGGTGGTTCAGGCCGTCGCGTGCGCGGCGGGCGACCGATCTGGTGGTGCGGTTGGCGAAGAAGGCCGGTTACCCGCACGTTCTGTCGTACGACGTGGACTCCCTCGACTTCACCGACCCGGGCGCGGAGGCGGTGCGGCGTACCGTGTTGAGCGCGGTCCGGCCGGGGTCGGTCGTCAGTCTGCACTTCGGGCACGCCGGCACGGTGGCCGCGCTGCCCGCGATCCTCGACGGCCTGCACCGCCGCGGCCTGCGTGCGGTGACGACTACGGAGCTGCTGACCCGATGATCCAGTTCTCGCGTTCTCTTGCCGGTGGTCTCTCTTCCCGTTCGCGTGGGCGGCGTGGGGCCGCGTTGTTCGCGGTCGCCTGTGTGCTGCTGGTGGCGGGGTGCGGGGGAGGTGACGGTGGCCGCGGTGGTGGTGGCAGGGGTGCGGACCGGCAGCCGCGTCAGGGGACGCAGAGTCAGGGTGCGGCGCGGGGGGTGCCGCAGGGGCTGCCGGGGATGCCGCCGTTGCTGGATCCGAACGATCTGTACGCGGCGGACCGGCCGAACGCGTTGTCGCCGGTGGTGAAGGACTTCCCGTCGCGGGTGTACGTGCCCAACACGGAGTCCGACACGGTGAGTGTGATCGATCCGAAGACGTACAAGGTCATCGAGACGATTCCGGTGGGGGAGCAGCCGCAGCACGTGGTGCCGTCGTGGGACATGAAGACGTTGTGGGTGAACAACGACCGGGGGCACACGCTGACGCCGATCGATCCGGCGACGGGGAAGAAGGGGAAGATGGTCGATGTCCACGATCCGTACAACCTCTACTTCACGCCGGACGGCAAGTACGCGGTGGTGATGGCGTCGATGGACCGTGAGCTGGTGTTCCGGGACGCGCACACGATGAAGCGGATGAAGACGGAGCATGTGAACTGTCTGGGGGTGAATCACGCGGATTTCTCGCCGGACGGGCGGTACTTCATCGTCAGCTGTGAGTTCTCGGGTGAGCTGCTGAAGGTCGACACGGCGCGGATGAAGGTGATCGGTCAGCAGAAGCTGCCGTTCGACGGGGCGATGCCGCAGGACGTGAAGATCTCGTCGGACGGCAGGACCTGGTACGTGGCGGACATGATGGCCGACGGGGTGTGGGTGCTGGACGGGGACCGGTTCACGGAGCCGTGGCTGATGCCGACGGGCAAGGGGGCGCACGGGTTGTATGTGAGCCGGGATTCGAAGTCGATGTACATCTCGAACCGGGGTGAGGGGTCGATCTCGGTGCTGGATCTGCCGAGTCGGAAGCTGGTGAAGAAGTGGGAGCTGCCGGACGGGGGGAGTCCGGACATGGGTGGGGTGTCGGCGGACGGCAAGGTGTTGTGGCTGTCGGGGCGTTACAACAGCGAGGTGTACGCGATCGATACGACGGACGGGCATCAGATCGCGCGGATCAAGGTGGGGGACGGGCCGCACGGGTTGGCGGTGTATCCGCAGCCGGGGCGGTATTCGCTGGGCCACACCGGCATCTTCCGGTGAGTGGCGGCACGGTCCGGGGCGGGTCCCGAGGCTCAGTCGGGACCCGCCCCGGGGCGGGTGCGCGGTCCGCTGGTGGTCAGGCGTCGTAGACGTCGACCCTGCCGGGCTTGGCGTCCTGGACGGCGCCGCTGAGGCTGCCGGCGCGGGAGTCGAACTTGCTGGTGTCGACGCCGTTCTCCTTGAGGACGCGGAGCGCTGCCTCGTGGACGACGCGGAGGACGGGGGTGGCGGCGCGGAGGGCGTCGTCGGCCATGAAGCGGTGGCGCCAGGGCTTGTCGGCCCAGGCGTGGCGGAGGCCGAAGGGTTCGGGGAGGACGAGCTTGCCGCCCCAGTACTCCAGGAGCGGGGGGTACCAGGTGAGGGGGGCGCGGGCGGCGAGGCGGACGACTTCCTTGGGTTCGACGACGGGGAGGGTGCGGGTCCAGGTCTCCCAGAACTTGATGCCCTTCTTGAAGGACACGGTGCGGTTCTTGGGGCGGCCGTTGAAGACGCCGTGGGTGGGGCCGAGGGCGTAGCCGGTGACCTCGATGCGCAGGGTCTTGTGGAGGACCGTGACGTTGACGAGGAGGTTGATGACGAGCTGGCCGTCCCAGAGGACGAACTGGACGCCGAGGTAGTGGCGGTCGCCGCTGCCGAAGTGCTGTTTGTCGCAGATGTCCTGGAGTTTGGCGCCGCGGATCTGGTAGGAGGCGGCGTCGGTGCCGCCGGGGCGGGAGACGGCGGAGGCGCCTTCGCCGATGGGGACGACGACCCAGTGCTCGACGCGGGGCGGGGTGAGGCCGCCGGTGTTGATGGGGGTGCGTTCGAGGTTCTTGAGCTGGTCGTGGATGGCGCGGGCGATGTCCCAGCTGCGGAAGGGGTTGATGTCGCGGCCGGCCTGGGCGGGGACGAGGTCCTCGGCGAGCTGCCAGCTGCCCCAGCGGGTGCCCATGCCGAGTATGCCCTTGGGGCCGGCGTAGAAGACGACGTTGCTGTCCTGTTCGGCGGACAGCTTCTGGAGGCTCTGGCGGAGCTGTTCGGCGGCGGTCTCGCCGGGGGCGCGGGGGACGCTTTCGGGGATCTTGGCGGCGACGGCGCTGCCGTCGAGGAGTCCGGTCCAGCGGTCGCGCAGGTCCTTGGCGGTGCGTTCGCAGGCGGTCTTGGCCCAGAAGCCGCCGATGAGCGGGGCGATGATCATGGCGCGTAGGTAGATGCCCCAGAAGCCGTGGAGGGGGGCCTTGACCATGGCGACGGCGACCACGACGGCGATGGCGGCGAGGAGGGTGGTGCCGAGGGCGCCGGCGCGCTTGTTCTGGGCGCCGGCGAGGCTGCGGCGCAGCTGGAAGGCGCCGAACCAGAGGAGGACGCCGGGGAGGAAGAGCAGGCCGAAGACGGCCATGATGAGGGTGAGCTGGGCGTCGCGGATGCGGCGGATGCGGCTGGCGGCGAGGCAGTGCTCGACGATGACCTGGGGTTCGAGGCCGAAGGACTGGATGAGGGGTTTGCGGCCGCCGCCGAGCATGCGGTTCTGGACGGCGCGGGCGAAGGCTTCGCCGAGGTTGGGCTCGAAGAGCGAGATCCGGGGTTTGGTGACCTCGGAGGTGGCCCAGTCGGAGTTGGCCTTGAGAATCTCGTCGACCGGGCCGTCGCGGTAGGCCGCGGAGGCCAGGGCCTGTGTGACGGCGGTGCCGCCGGCGCCGCCGGATACCGGGATCTGCGCACCCGGGCTGAAGTCGTACCCGTCTCCTGCCACTGCTGCCCCCAATGCCGCGCCCGTCCGGGCACCGGCCTGCTCCCGACTGCCGCTCGCGGCCCGTGTCATGGCCGTGTGCTCAGCGTAGTGGGGTGGGGTGGCGCCTGTCGTGGGAGATCGGAAAGCCGCCCGTCCCACGTGAGTTGGGACGGGCGGCTTGTGAACTATGCGCCGTTCTCGGCCTGTTCGCGGATACGGTCGGCGAGCTGCGGGGGCATGGGCTCGTGCCGGGCGTAGGAGCGGCTGAACCGTCCGGTGCCGTGGGAGAGGGAGCGGAGGTCGACCGCGTACCGGCCGATCTCGATCTCCGGTACCTCGGCGCGGACGAGGGTCCGGCCGGAGCCGGACTGTTCGGTGCCCAGGACGCGACCGCGGCGTCCGGAGAGGTCGCTCATGACGGGTCCGACGTAGTCATCGGAGACCAGCACCTGGATCTCGGCGACCGGTTCGAGGAGGTGGACGCGGGTCTCGGCGGCGGCTTCGCGGAGGGCGAGGGCGCCGGCGGTCTGGAAGGCGGCGTCGGAGGAGTCCACCGAGTGGGCCTTGCCGTCGAGGAGGGTCACCCGTACGTCGACCAGGGGGTAGCCCGCGGCGACGCCCCGGGCGGCCTGGGCGCGTACGCCCTTCTCGACGGAGGGGATGAACTGGCGGGGGACGGCGCCGCCCACCACCTTGTCGACGAACTCGATGCCGCTGCCGCCGGGGAGCGGTTCGACCTCGATCTCGCAGATGGCGTACTGGCCGTGGCCGCCGGACTGCTTGACGTGCCGGCCGCGGCCGGTGGCGCGGCCACCGAAGGTCTCGCGGAGGGAGACCTTGTGGGGCACGACGTCGACCTGGACGCCGTAGCGGGTGCGCAGCCGTTCCAGGGCGACGTCGCGGTGGGCCTCGCCCAGGGTCCACAGCACGACCTGGTGGGTGTGCGGGTTGTGCTCCAGGCGCATGGTGGGGTCCTCGGCGACCAGCCGGGCGAGGCTGTGGGAGAGCTTGTCCTCGTCGGCCTTGCTGTGGGCCTCGATGGCCACGGGCAGCAGGGGGTCGGGCATCAGCCAGGGTTCCATGAGCAGGGGGTCGGACCTGCTGGAGAGGGTGTCGCCGGTCTCGGCGCTGACGAGCTTGGCGACGCAGGCGATGTCGCCGGCGACGGCCTGGGCGAGCTGGCGCTGCTGTTTGCCGAAGGGTGAGGAGAGGGCGCCGACGCGTTCGTCGACGTCGTGGTCCTCGTGGCCGCGGTCCTCGAGGCCGTGCCCGGAGACGTGGACGGTCTCGTCGGGGCGCAGGGTGCCGGAGAAGACGCGGACGAGGGAGACGCGGCCGACGTAGGGGTCGGAGGCGGTCTTGACGACCTCGGCGGCGAGCGGGCCCGCGGGGTCGCAGGTGAGCGGGGGGCGTGCGGCGCCGTCGGGGGTGGTGACCTCGGGCGGGGTGCGTTCGGGCGGGGTGGGGAAGCCGCCGGTGATCAGCTCCAGCAGCTCGACGGTGCCCAGGCCCTGGCGGGCGCCGTCCTGGGCGGGCGCGGCGGCCAGCACGGGGTGGAAGCTGCCGCGGGCCACGGCCCGTTCCAGGTCCTCGACGAGGGTTTTGACGTCGATCTCCTCGCCGCCGAGGTAGCGGTCCATGAGGGTCTCGTCCTCGCTCTCGGCGATGATGCCCTCGATGAGGCGGTTGCGGGCCTCCTCGATGCCGGGGAGTGCGTCGTCGCCCGGCGCGGTGTCGGTGCGGACGCCGGAGGAGTAGTCGAAGACGCGCCGGGTGAGCAGGCCGGTGAGGCCGGCCACGGGCCGGTGGCCGTCGGGGCCCTCCTTGCCGTACAGGGGGAGGTAGAGGGGGAGGACGCCGTCGGCGTCGCCCGCGAAGGCGGCGCGGCAGGTCTCCGTCATCTCCTCGAAGTCCGCCCGGGCCGCCTCCAGGTGGGTGACCACGATGGCGCGCGGCATGCCCACGGCCGCGCACTCCTCCCACAGCACGCGCGTCGCGCCGGCGATCCCCTCGACGCCCTCCGCCGCCGAGACGACGAAGAGGGCCGCGTCCGCGGCGCGCAGACCGGCCCTCAGCTCACCGACGAAGTCGGCGTAGCCGGGGGTGTCCAGGAGGTTGATCTTGATGCCCTCCCATTCGACGGGCACCAGGGACAGCTGTACGGAGCGTTGCTGGCGGTGCTCGATCTCGTCGTAGTCCGACACCGCCGAGCCGTCCTCGACCCGGCCCGCGCGGTTCACCGCGCCGGTGGCCAGGGCCAGGGCCTCCACCAGCGTCGTCTTTCCGGAGCCACTGTGGCCGACCAGCACCACGTTCCGGATGTTGCCGGGCCGGTCGGCCGCCACTGCTCTGCCGGCGGCCCCTGGGTGTGCGGTTGTCTTCTCGCCCATGTGTCTCGCCTTCCGGTCGACACCTGCGGTCCTTCGAGCTTTCCACCGTGGTCACGCTGCGTCCATACGTCGCACACGGGGACGCAACCGTCCGCCCCCCGCGGGAGCCGTCGGCGAGCCGTGACCGGGGCGGCCGTGACCTGCGCCATGGCCCGGGGGAGCGATGTGTGCGCGGCGGCCCGGGACGGGCTGGCTACGATGGGCCAGCCGGTGGCCTTCCGACCATCCGGCCCGCTCACTACCTTCCGGGAAGGCCATGCTGAACAAGTACGCGCGTGCGTTCTTCACGCGTGTTCTCACACCGTTCGCCGCCCTGCTCATCCGCCTGGGGGTCAGCCCCGACGCGGTGACCCTCATCGGCACGGGTGGAGTGGTGGCGGGCGCGCTGGTCTTCTACCCCCAGGGGGAGTTCTTCTGGGGGACGATCGTCATCACGCTGTTCGTCTTCTCCGACCTCGTCGACGGCAACATGGCGCGGCAGCTGGGCCGCTCCAGCCGCTGGGGCGCCTTCCTGGACTCGACGCTCGACCGGGTCGCCGACTCGGCGATCTTCGGCGGCCTGGCGCTGTGGTACGCCGGGCGGGGCGACGACCTGGTGCTGTGCGCGGTGGCGATCTTCTGTCTGGCCAGCGGCCAGGTGGTGTCGTACACCAAGGCGCGCGGCGAGAGCATCGGTCTGCCGGTGAACGTCAACGGCCTGGTCGAGCGCGCCGAGCGACTGGTCGTCTCGCTCGTGGCGTGCGGCCTCGCGGGCCTCCACGCCTTCGGGGTGCCGCACATCGAGATCCTCCTTCCCGTCGCGCTGTGGATCGTGGCCGTGGGCAGCCTGATCACCCTGATCCAGCGGGTGATCACCGTCCGCCGTGAGTCGGCCGAGGCGGACGCCGCCGTCGCGGCGGGCGGGGGCGAGGCCGGGTGAGGGAGCGCCTGACGGACGCGCTGTACGGGCTGGGGTGGGGTGCGGTCAAGCGGCTGCCCGAGCCCGTGGCCGACGCTCTGGGGCGGCGCATCGCCGACACCGCCTGGAAGCGGCGCGGCCGGGGCGTCGTACGTCTTGAGGCGAACCTCGCCCGGGTCGTCCCGGACGCGGGACCCGAGCGGCTCGCACAGCTGTCCAGGGCCGGCATGCGTTCGTACATGCGCTACTGGATGGAGTCCTTCCGGCTGCCCGTCTGGAGCGCGGACCGTATCCGCTCCGGCTTCGAGCCCGAGGGCCGCCACCACCTGGACGAGGCGCTGGCCTCCGGGCGCGGTGTCGTCGTCGCCCTGCCCCACATGGGCAACTACGACCTGGCGGGCGCGTGGGTGACCACCCGGCTGGGGATCCCCTTCACCACCGTCGCCGAGCGGCTCAAGCCGGAGACGCTCTACGACCGGTTCGTGGCCTACCGCGAGGGGCTCGGTATGGAGGTGCTGCCGCACGCCGGCGGGAGCGCCTTCGGCACGCTGGCCCGGCGGCTGCGCTCCGGGGGACTGGTGTGCCTGGTGGCCGACCGGGACCTGTCCGCGTCCGGCATCGAGGTGACGTTCTTCGGCGAGGCGACGAAGATGCCCGCCGGGCCCGCCGCGCTCGCCCTGCGGACGGGTGCCGTGCTGCTGCCGGTGATGCTCTGGTACGACGGCTCGCCGGTGATGCGGGGCCGGATAGACCCCCCGGTCGAGGTGCCCTCGGCCGGTACCCGCGCGGAGAAGGCCGCGGCCATGACCCAGGCGGTGGCCGACGCCTTCGCCGCCGGTATCGCCGAGCACCCCGAGGACTGGCACATGCTCCAGCCGCTGTGGCTCGCCGATCTCGACCGGCGGCCCCGGCCCCGCCGCGACGAGAGCTCCGGAACGGAGAAGCCGTGAGGATCGGGATCGTCTGCCCCTACGCGTGGGACGTCCCCGGGGGCGTGCAGTTCCACATCCGTGACCTGGCCGAGCACCTGATCCGGCTGGGGCACGAGGTGTCGGTCCTGGCGCCCGCGGACGACGAGACGCCGCTGCCGCCGTTCGTCGTGTCGGCCGGGCGGGCCGTGCCCGTCCCCTACAACGGCTCGGTGGCCCGGCTGAACTTCGGCTTCCTGTCCGCCGCGCGGGTGCGCCGTTGGCTCCACGAGGGCGACTTCGACGTCATCCACATCCACGAGCCCACCTCCCCCTCCCTGGGGCTGCTGACCTGCTGGGCCGCGCAGGGCCCCATCGTCGCGACCTTCCACACCTCCAACCCGCGCTCGCGGGCCATGATCGCGGCCTATCCGATCCTCCAGCCCGCCCTGGAGAAGATCAGCGCCCGCATCGCGGTGAGCGAGTACGCCCGGCGCACCCTGGTCGAGCACCTGGGCGGCGACGCGGTCGTCATCCCCAACGGCGTGGACGTGGACTTCTTCGCCCGGGCCGAGCCCCGGCCCGAGTGGCAGGGCGGCACGATCGGCTTCATCGGCCGTATCGACGAGCCCCGCAAGGGCCTGCCCGTGGTGATGCGCGCCCTGCCCGCGATCCTCGCCGAGCGCCCCGGCACCCGGCTGCTGGTGGCGGGCCTGGGCGACGAGGAGGAGGCGGTGGCCGGGCTGCCGCCGGAGGTCCGGGGGCAGGTGGAGTTCCTCGGGATGGTCAGCGACGAGGACAAGGCCCGGCTGCTGCGCAGCGTCGACGTCTATGTGGCGCCGAACACCGGCGGCGAGTCCTTCGGCATCATCCTCGTGGAGGCGATGTCGGCCGGGGCCCCGGTCCTCGCCAGCGACCTGGACGCCTTCGCGCAGGTCCTGGACCAGGGGTCGGCGGGTGAGCTGTTCGCCAACGAGGACGCCGAGGCGCTGGCGGCCGCGGCCGTGCGGCTGCTGGGCGACGCCGGGCGGCGGGCCGAGCTGAGCGAGCACGGCAGCCGGCACGTGCGGCGCTTCGACTGGAGCACGGTCGGCGCGGACATCCTCGCCGTCTACGAGACGGTCACGGCCGGGGCGGCGTCGGTCGCCGCGGACGAGCGCGCCGGCTTCCTCTCGCGCTTCGGTCTCGCCCGCGACTGACCTGCCGGGCGGCCGCCGGCCGGGCCCCGCTCGTACCGGCCCGCCGCGCCGCGGCGGCCCGGTACTGTGACCTCGCGTGACCACTTTGATCTGGATCGTCGTCGCCCTGGTCGTCATCGGCGTCTACCTGAGCTGGACGGCGGGCCGCCTGGACCGGCTGCACAGCCGTATCGACGCGGCCCGCGCGGCACTGGACGCCCAGCTGCTGCGCCGTGCCTCGGTCGCCCAGGAGCTCGGCACCGCGGGCGTCCTCGACCCCGCCGCCTCGATGGTCCTCTACCAGGCCGCGCACGCCGCCCGCCAGGCGGAGGAGGAGCACCGCGAGGTCGCCGAGAGCGAGCTCAGCCAGGCGCTGCGCGCCGTCTTCGCCGAGGTGCCGCAGGCCGATGCGGTGCGGGAGGCGCCCGGCGGGGAGGAGTCGCTCCGGGAGCTGACCCAGGCCGTGCGGCGGGTGCCGATGGCCCGGCGGTTCCACAACGACGCGGTCCGGGCGGCCCGGGCGCTGCGCCGGCACCGCACGGTGCGGTGGTTCCGGCTGGCCGGTCACGCGCCGTTCCCCATGGCCTTCGAGATGGACGACGAGCCGCCGGCCGTGCTGGCCGACCGCACAGGCCACTGACCTCGGATTGGCCCTTTTCCCGGCCCTCGCGCCCTGGGTTTGATGACGCTGCAGCTTCACCGCCCTTGATAGCGAGGTCACATCGTGTCCACCCCCACCCCCGCCCAGTCCCCCGAGACCGGCACCGCGCGCGTCAAGCGCGGCATGGCCGAGCAGCTCAAGGGCGGCGTGATCATGGACGTCGTCAACGCCGAGCAGGCGAAGATCGCCGAGGACGCGGGCGCCGTGGCCGTCATGGCCCTGGAGCGGGTCCCGGCCGACATCCGCAAGGACGGCGGAGTGGCCCGGATGTCCGACCCGAACATGATCGAAGAGATCATCGGCGCGGTCTCCATCCCCGTCATGGCCAAGTCCCGCATCGGCCACTTCGTCGAGGCCCAGGTCCTCCAGTCCCTCGGCGTCGACTACATCGACGAGTCCGAGGTCCTGACCCCGGCCGACGAGATCAACCACTCCGACAAGTGGGCCTTCACCACCCCCTTCGTCTGCGGTGCCACCAACCTGGGCGAGGCCCTGCGCCGCATCGCCGAGGGCGCGGCCATGATCCGCTCCAAGGGCGAGGCCGGCACCGGCAACGTCGTCGAGGCCGTCCGCCACCTGCGCCAGATCAAGAACGAGATCGCCAAGCTGCGCGGCTTCGACAACAACGAGCTGTTCGCCGCCGCCAAGGAGCTGCGCGCCCCCTACGAGCTGGTCAAGGAGGTGGCCGAGCTCGGCAAGCTGCCGGTCGTCCTCTTCTCCGCCGGTGGCGTCGCCACCCCGGCCGACGCCGCGCTGATGCGTCAGCTCGGTGCCGAGGGCGTCTTCGTCGGCTCCGGCATCTTCAAGTCGGGCGACCCGGCCAAGCGCGCCGCCGCCATCGTGAAGGCCACCACCTTCTACGACGACCCGAAGGTCATCGCGGACGCCTCCCGCAACCTGGGCGAGGCCATGGTCGGCATCAACTGCGACACCCTGCCCGAGGCCGAGCGCTACGCCAACCGCGGCTGGTAACACCCCGTTCTCCCCGGTGGGCGGTCCGCGGCGGTACGGCGGGCCGCCCTCCCGGCTTCACATCTCCGAGAGGCAGCACGTGTTCACCCCCACCATCGGCGTCCTCGCCCTCCAGGGCGACGTCCGCGAACACCTCGTGGCCCTGGCCGCGGCCGACGCCCTCGCCCGGCCGGTGCGCCGTCCCGAGGAGCTCGCCGAGGTCGACGGCCTGGTCATACCCGGCGGCGAGTCCACCACCATGTCCAAGCTCGCGGTCGTCTTCGGGATGCTGGAGCCGCTGCGCGAGCGCGTACGGGCCGGCATGCCCGTCTACGGCACCTGCGCGGGCATGATCATGCTCGCCGACAAGCTCCTGGACGGCCGAGAGGACCAGGAGACCCTGGGCGGCATCGACATGATCGTGCGCCGCAACGCCTTCGGCCGGCAGAACGAGTCCTTCGAGGCGGCGGTCGAGGTGGCGGGCGTCGAGGGCGGCCCCGTCGAGGGCGTCTTCATCCGCGCGCCGTGGGTGGAGTCGGTGGGCGCCTCGGCGGAGGTCCTGGCGACCTACGACGGCCACACCGTCGCCGTGCGCCAGGGGAACGTCCTGGCCACGTCCTTCCACCCGGAGCTCACCGGCGACCACCGGGTCCACGGCCTGTTCGTGGACATGGTGCGCGCCGCGCAGTAGCCGGGTCCCGGTAGGATCTCTGTCGTTCGTTACGAATTGGGTTACGCGAAGGAGACAGGCGGATGTCCGGCCACTCTAAATGGGCTACGACGAAGCACAAGAAGGCCGTGATCGACGCCAAGCGCGGCAAGCTCTTCGCGAAGCTCATCAAGAACATCGAGGTCGCGGCCCGCATGGGTGGCGTCGACATCGAGGGCAACCCGACGCTCTACGACGCCATCCAGAAGGCGAAGAAGCAGTCGGTCCCGAACAAGAACATCGACTCCGCGGTCAAGCGCGGCGGTGGCCTCGAGGCCGGCGGCGCCGACTACGAGACGATCATGTACGAGGGCTACGGCCCGAACGGTGTCGCGGTGCTCATCGAGTGCCTCACCGACAACCGCAACCGCGCCGCCTCCGACGTGCGCGTCGCCATGACCCGTAACGGCGGCTCCATGGCCGACCCGGGCTCGGTCTCGTACCTCTTCAACCGCAAGGGCGTCATCATCGTCCCCAAGGGCGAGCTCTCCGAGGACGACGTGCTCGGCGCGGTCCTGGACGCCGGTGCCGAGGAGGTCAACGACCTCGGCGAGTCCTTCGAGGTCCTCAGCGAGGCCACCGACCTGGTCGCGGTCCGCACCGCGCTCCAGGAGGCCGGCATCGACTACGACTCGGCCGAGGCCAACTTCGTGCCCACCATGCAGGTGGAGCTCGAGGAGGAGGGCGCGCGCAAGATCTTCAAGCTGATCGACGCGCTCGAGGACAGCGACGACGTCCAGAACGTCTTCGCCAACTTCGACGTCTCCGACGACGTGATGGCCAAGGTCGACGCGTAACGCGTCCGGCGATGGTCGGCCGACGGGCCGGCGGGGAACACACCCCGCCGGCCCGTCGGCATGACCGGCCGTTGTCAGTGGCAGCCGATAGCCTGCCGGGCAAGTGATCGAGGGGAGGGGCACGATGCGGGTGCTGGGCGTGGACCCGGGGCTGACGCGCTGCGGCGTCGGGGTGGTCGAGGGCACGGCGGGCCGTCCGCTGCGCATGGTGGGCGTCGGCGTCGTACGCACCCCCGCCGAGGCCGAGGTGGCCGACCGCCTCGTCCTGATCGAGCGCGGCATCGAGCAGTGGCTCGACGAGCACCGCCCGGAGTACGTCGCCGTCGAGCGCGTCTTCAGCCAGCACAACGTCCGCACGGTCATGGGCACCGCCCAGGCCAGCGCGGTCGCCATGCTCTGCGCGGCACGCCGCGGGCTGCCCGTCGCGCTGCACACCCCCAGCGAGGTGAAGGCCGCCGTCACCGGCTCGGGCCGGGCCGACAAGGCCCAGGTCGGCTCCATGGTCACCCGGCTGCTGCGGCTCGACGCCCCGCCGAAGCCCGCCGACGCCGCCGACGCCCTGGCCCTGGCGATCTGCCACATCTGGCGGGCCCCCGCGGCCGGCCGCCTGCAACAGCTCGCCGCCGCGCAGCAGCTCGCCGCCGCCCAGCGGCGTGTCACCGCACCCGTACGACTCCCGAAGGGCATTCGATGATCGCCTTCGTCTCCGGGCCGGTCGCGGCCCTCGCGCCGGACACCGCCGTTATCGAGGTCGGCGGCATCGGTATGGCCGTCCAGTGCACGCCGGGCACCATCGCCGCCCTGCGCGTCGGCGAGCAGGCCCGGCTCGCCACGTCCCTCGTCGTGCGCGAGGACTCCCTGACGCTCTACGGCTTCGCCGACGACGACGAGCGGCAGACCTTCGAGCTGCTGCAGACCGCGAGCGGCGTCGGCCCCCGCCTCGCGCAGGCCATGCTGGCCGTGCACAGCCCCGACGGGCTGCGGCGCGCCTTCGCCGCCGGCGACGAGAAGGCGCTCACCGCCGTGCCGGGCATCGGCAAGAAGGGTGCCCAGAAGCTGCTGCTGGAGCTCAAGGACCGGCTGGGCGCGCCCGTGGGCGCGCCGGCCGCCGCGGCCCCGGCCGTCGCCGCCGCCGGCTGGCGGGACCAGCTGCACGCCGCCCTCGTCGGGCTGGGCTACGCCCCCCGCGAGGCGGACGAGGCGGTCGCCGCCGTCGCCCCGCAGGCCGAGGCCGCCGGGGGCACGCCCCAGGTGGGGCAGCTGCTCCGGGCCGCCCTGCAGACCCTGAACCGGGCCCGCTGACCCGGCGCCGGCACTCTTCCACGAGCGTGAGGAACACCCTGTGAACTGGGACGACGCGACGACCGACCGCCTCGTCGACACGGTCGCCGACGGCGAGGACCGGGCCGTCGAGGCCGCGCTGCGGCCGAAGGACCTGGGCGAGTTCGTCGGTCAGGAGCGGGTCCGTGAGCAGCTGGACCTGGTGCTGAAGGCCGCCCGCGCCCGCGGCGCGACCGCCGACCACGTCCTGCTGTCCGGCGCCCCGGGGCTCGGCAAGACCACCCTGTCGATGATCATCGCCGCGGAGATGGGCGCCCCCATCCGCATCACCTCGGGCCCCGCCATCCAGCACGCCGGCGACCTGGCGGCGATCCTGTCCTCCCTCACCGAGGGCGAGGTGCTCTTCCTCGACGAGATCCACCGCATGTCCCGGCCCGCCGAGGAGATGCTCTACATGGCGATGGAGGACTTCCGGGTCGACGTCATCGTGGGCAAGGGCCCGGGCGCCACCGCCATCCCGCTGGAGCTCCCGCCGTTCACGCTGGTCGGCGCCACCACCCGGGCCGGCCTGCTGCCGCCCCCGCTGCGCGACCGCTTCGGCTTCACCGGCCACATGGAGTTCTACGCACCCGTCGAGCTCCAGCGCGTCATCCACCGCTCGGCCCGGTTGCTCGAAGTCGGGATAGAGGACGGCGGCGCCGCCGAGATCGCCGGCCGCTCCCGGGGGACGCCCCGCATCGCCAACCGCCTGCTGCGCCGGGTCCGCGACTACGCCCAGGTCAAGGCGGACGGCGTGGTGACGCAGGAGATCGCGGCGCAGGCGTTGCAGGTGTACGAGGTCGACGCGCGGGGCCTGGACCGGCTGGACCGGGCCGTGCTCGGCGCCCTGCTGAAGCTCTTCGGCGGCGGTCCCGTCGGGCTGTCCACCCTGGCCGTGGCGGTCGGCGAGGAGCGCGAGACCGTCGAGGAGGTGGCCGAGCCCTTCCTGGTCCGGGAGGGTCTGCTGGCCCGTACACCCCGGGGTCGCGTCGCCACCCCGGCGGCCTGGACCCACCTCGGGCTGACCCCTCCGCAGCACGGCGGGGGCGGCTCCGGCCAGCGGGGACTCTTCGAGGGGTGACGGCGCGGGGGCTGGTCCGGCCAGGAACCCCGGTGTCATGCTGGGCGTTGTTCCATAGGTGCGGGCTCGCTTAGACTCCGCCGATGCCGTCCTTACCGGTGCGGCATACCACCCCCGTAGACCAGGCCGCGTCCCCAGCGGTCGTGTGAAGGAAACCCCGTCCCGTGAATATCGTGACTCTCCTGCCGTTCATCGTGCTTATCGGGGCCATGTTCCTGATGACCCGGTCGGCCAAGAACAAGCAGCGCCAAGCGGTCCAGATGCGCGACCAGATGCAGCCGGGTACCGGTGTCCGGACGATCGGCGGCATGTACGCCACCGTCAAGGAGATCAACGACGACACCGTCCTCCTGGAGGTCGCGCCGGGCGTTCACGCCATCTACGCGAAGAACGCGATCGGCGCCGTGCTGGAGGACGCGGAGTACAACCGCATCGTCCACGGCCTGGAGCCGGAGGAGACCCCCGTCGTCCCGGACGACGCCTCCGCGCTGACCGAGGCCGTCGAGACCGGTGAGCCCCCGGCCGAGCAGAAGATCGACCTCCACAAGGACGGGGAGCCGAAGAAGGCCGCGGACGACGCCCAGGACGCCACGCCGGGCGAGCCGGCCGAGGCGGAGGCGAAGGACGCCAAGCGGGACGGCGGCACGGACGCCAAGTAGCCCCTTTCCGGAACCGCGGAGCACCCACCGAGCGGTGCGCCGCGGTTCCGTTACGGTCTAGGCTCCGGCGGGGGCAGGTCCCCACAACACATCGTGGCCGTCCGGCGAACACCCGACGCCCGGCGGTTGGACAGGGAGAAACGACAAGGTGGCAGCACCGAAGAAGGGCCGTAGGTCCCCGGGCGGCCAGGGGAGGCCGGGCCGTGTCCTGGCGCTGATCCTGATCGCCATGGTGGCGCTCACCGGGGGGATGTTCGCCTCCGGGCGCACCACGCCGCGGCTGGGCATCGACCTCGCGGGAGGCACGAGCTTCACGCTGGAGGCGAAGAACCAGCCGGGCAAGCCCAACGCGATCAACACGACCAATATGAACACGGCCGTCGGCATCATCGAGCGGCGTGTCAACGGTCTCGGTGTCACCGAGGCCGAGGTGCAGACGCAGGGCGCCAACCACATCATCGTGAACATCCCCAAGGGGACGAACGCGAAGCAGGCCCGCCAGCAGGTGGGCACCACCGCCCAGCTCGCCTTCCGGCCCGTGCTGACCGCCACCGCCGGCGCCAAGGCCCCCGAGCCCACGCCCGGCGCCACGGGTGACAAGTCCGCCGACAAGGGCGCGCAGGACGGCAAGAAGGACGACAAGAGCAAGCCGTCCGGCTCGCCGTCGCCCACCGCCAGCGCCAGCCCCCAGGGCCGTGCCGTCACCGACGCGCTGAAGGCCGACAAGGCCGACGCCACCCCCGGCGCCTCCGCGGGCAAGCAGGACGCGAAGAAGGACGACAAGAAGTCGCCGACTCCCGCCCCGACGCCGGGCGCCGGTGACATGGCCGCCCTGCAGAAGAAGCTCGACGCGCTGGACTGCTCCACCAAGGAGGGTCGCGCCAAGGCGAACGAGGCGGCCTCCGCCGCCAAGCCCACCGACATGATCGTGGCCTGCCGCAAGGACGGCCAGGTCAAGGAGGTCCTGGGCCCGGTCGCCGTCGAGGGCACCAACATCAGCGGCGCCAGTGCCGTCATCGACACCCAGCAGGGCAAGGGCTGGCTCGTCCAGCTGAAGTTCGACTCCTCCGGCGCCAAGAAGTTCGCCAACGTCACCGGTCAGCTGGCGACCAAGCCGTCGCCGCAGAACCAGTTCGCGATCGTCCTGGACGGCGAGGTCGTCTCCGACCCGTCCGTGAGCAGCTCGATCGGCGGCGGCCAGGCGGAGATCTCCGGCGGGTTCACCCAGCAGAGCGCCACCGACCTGGCCAACGTGCTGTCCTACGGTGCCCTGCCGCTGTCGTTCGACGTCGTCAACGAGACCACCGTCACCGCCGCGCTCGGCGGCGAGCAGCTGCGCGCCGGTCTGATCGCCGGTGCCATCGGCCTCGCCCTCGTCGTGATCTACCTGGTGGCGTACTACCGCGGTCTCGCGCTCGTCGCCCTCGCCAGCCTCGCGGCCTCGGCCGTCCTCACCTACACGATCATGGTGCTGCTCGGCACGGCCATCGGCTTCGCGCTGAACCTGCCGGCCGTCTGCGGTGCCATCGTGGCCATCGGCATCACCGCCGACTCCTTCATCGTGTACTTCGAGCGCATCCGGGACGAGATCCGCGAGGGCCGCACCCTGCGCCCGGCCGTGGAGCGCGGCTGGCCGCGCGCCCGCCGCACCATCCTGGTGTCCGACTTCGTGTCCTTCCTCGCCGCCGCGGTGCTGTTCGTCGTCACCGTCGGCAAGGTGCAGGGCTTCGCGTTCACCCTCGGTCTGACCACGCTGCTCGACGTCGTCGTGGTCTTCTTCTTCACCAAGCCGCTGATGACGATCCTCGCCCGCCGCAAGTTCTTCGCCAGCGGCCACCCCTGGTCCGGCCTGGACCCCAAGCGTCTCGGCGTGAAGCCGCCGCTGCGGGCCTCCCGCCGCTCCGCCGCCCCCGTCGACCCGAAGGAGGCATGAGATGTCGCGACTCGGCACCCTCGGCGCCCGGCTCTACCGCGGTGAGGTCGGCTACGACTTCGTCGGCAAGCGGAAGATCTGGTACGGCATCTCGATCCTCATCACCATCACGGCCATCGTCGGCCTGGCGGTGCGCGGCCTGAACATGGGCATCGAGTTCTCCGGCGGCGCGGTCTTCAACACCCCGAAGACCTCGGTCTCGGCCTCCCAGGCCCAGCACGTGGCCGAGGACACCTCCGGCCACACCGCCGTCGTCCAGAAGCTGGGCAACGGCACCCTGCGCGTCCAGGTCAGCGAGCTGACCACCGAGCAGTCGCGCAAGACCCAGGAGGCGCTGGCCAAGAAGCTCGACGTCCCGCTGGACAAGGTCAACACCGACATCGTCGGCCCGAGCTGGGGCGACCAGATCGCGAACAAGGCCTGGACGGGCCTCGTGATCTTCATGGTCCTGGTGGTGATCTACCTCGCCATCGCCTTCGAATGGCGCATGGCGGTGGCGGCCCTCGTCGCGCTGATCCACGACCTCACCATCACCGTCGGCGTCTACGCGCTGGTGGGCTTCGAGGTCACCCCGGGCACCGTGATCGGTCTGCTGACCATCCTCGGCTACTCCCTCTACGACACCGTCGTCGTCTTCGACGGTCTCAAGGAGAGCGCGAAGGACATCACCAAGCAGACCCGCTTCACCTACAGCGAGATCGCCAACCGCAGCCTCAACGGCACGCTGGTCCGCTCGATCAACACCACCGTCGTGGCGCTGCTGCCGGTGGCCGGCCTGCTGTTCATCGGCGGCGGCTTCCTCGGCGCGGGCATGCTCAACGACATCTCGCTCGCCCTGTTCGTCGGCCTCGCGGCCGGCGCCTACTCCTCGATCTTCATCGCCACCCCGCTGGTCGCCGACCTCAAGGAGCGCGACCCGCAGATGAAGGCCCTGGCCAAGCGGGTGCGCTCGCGCCGCGCCGCCGACGCCGCCAAGGCCGAGGCGGGCGACCTCGCCCCGACCGAGGACGCCGCGGACGAGGACGACGTCCAGGACGCCCCGGCGGGCCTCGTGGGCCAGCGCGGACAGAGCACCGGACGCGGCCGGGGCCGCGGCGGCCGCCCCTCGGGGAAGCGCCGATGAGCGCCACCCGCGCCTCGGGCGCCGACCAGGAGCTGCGCGAGCTGCTGCTCAGCCGCATCCACGACGTCCCGGACTACCCCAAGCCGGGCGTGGTCTTCAAGGACATCACCCCCCTGCTCGCCGACGCCGACGCGTTCACCGCGCTCACCGACGCCTTCGCCGGCCTGTGCCGGCGGTACGGCGCCACCAAGGTGGTCGGCCTGGAGGCGCGCGGCTTCATCCTCGCCGCCCCCGTGGCCGTGCGGGCCGGCCTCGGCTTCGTGCCGGTGCGCAAGGCCGGCAAGCTGCCCGGCGCCACCCTCGCCCAGGCCTACGACCTGGAGTACGGCACCGCCGAGATCGAGCTGCACGCCGACGCCCTCGACGCGGGCGACCGCGTGCTCGTCATCGACGACGTGCTGGCCACCGGCGGCACCGCCGAGGCCTCGCTCAAGCTGATCCGCAGGGCGGGCGCCGAGGTCGCCGGGGTCGCGGTCCTGATGGAGCTGGGCTTCCTGCCCGGCCGCGCCCGTCTGGAGCCCGCCCTCGGGGGCGCGCCCCTGGAGGCGCTGATCACGGTCTGAGCCGCCCGGGGACGGGCGTGAGCACGCGGCGGCGGGCACCGGGGAAGTCCCCGGTGCCCGCCGCTGTTGTTCCGGTTGCCGCCCCGTGCGAGGCGGCCCGGCGGCCGGGATCGATACCATGGCAGTCCGGACCTGAACGGGGGGCCGGTACGCATGAGGAGTGCTCTTGCCAGACGAGGTCCAGCCGCTCACCGCCGCATCGCAGGACGAGAAGCCGTCGCCCGAGGCCGCGGCGGTCACGGGAACGCCCTCCACCGGCCGCCCGGGCGGCGCCGAGGGGCCCGACCGGGGCGCGGCCGACGAGCGGAGCCGGCCCCAGGCCGCGAGCACCCCGCACCACAAGGCCGCCCCGCAGCCCGGGGCCGCGCGGCCCCAGCCGCCCGCCGCCCCGGCCCGCACCACCGGCGCGCAGGGCGCCGTCTCCCGCCCCGGCTCCTCCAGCCGGGTCCGGGCCCGCCTCGCCCGGCTGGGCGTACAGCGCTCCAGCCCGTACAACCCGGTGCTGGAACCGCTGCTGCGCATCGTGCGCGGCAACGACCCCAAGGCCGACACGGGCACGCTCCGCCAGATCGAGCGCGCCTACCAGGTCGCCGAGCGCTGGCACCGCGGCCAGAAGCGCAAGAGCGGCGACCCGTACATCACCCACCCCCTCGCCGTCACCACGATCCTCGCCGAGCTGGGCATGGACCCGGCCACCCTGATGGCCGGCCTGCTGCACGACACCGTCGAGGACACCGAGTACGGCCTGGAAGACCTGCGCCGTGACTTCGGCGACCAGGTCGCCCTGCTCGTCGACGGCGTCACCAAGCTCGACCGGGTGCAGTTCGGCGAGGCCGCGCAGGCCGAGACCGTGCGCAAGATGGTCGTCGCCATGGCCAAGGACCCGCGCGTCCTGGTCATCAAGCTCGCCGACCGCCTCCACAACATGCGCACCATGCGCTACCTCAAGCGGGAGAAGCAGGAGAAGAAGGCCCGCGAGACGCTGGAGATCTACGCCCCGCTGGCGCACCGGCTGGGCATGAACACCATCAAGTGGGAGCTGGAGGACCTCGCCTTCGCGATCCTCTACCCCAAGATGTACGACGAGATCGTGCGTCTCGTCGCCGAGCGGGCCCCCAAGCGCGACGAGTACCTGGCCGTCGTCACCGACGAGGTCCAGGCCGACCTGCGCGCCGCCCGCATCAAGGCGACCGTCACCGGCCGCCCGAAGCACTACTACAGCGTCTACCAGAAGATGATCGTGCGGGGCCGCGACTTCGCCGAGATCTACGACCTGGTGGGCATCCGCGTCCTCGTCGACACCGTCCGCGACTGCTACGCGGCGCTCGGCACCGTCCACGCCCGGTGGAACCCGGTCCCGGGGCGGTTCAAGGACTACATCGCGATGCCCAAGTTCAACATGTACCAGTCGCTGCACACGACGGTCATAGGGCCCAGCGGCAAGCCGGTCGAGCTGCAGATCCGCACCTTCGACATGCACCGCCGCGCCGAGTACGGCATCGCCGCGCACTGGAAGTACAAGCAGGAGGCCGTCGCCGGCGCCTCCAAGATCCGCACGGACGTACCGAAGAACGCCGGCAAGAACCAGGACACCGTCAATGACATGGCCTGGCTGCGGCAGTTGCTGGACTGGCAGAAGGAGACCGAGGACCCGGGCGAGTTCCTGGAGTCCCTGCGCTTCGACCTCTCCCGCAACGAGGTCTTCGTCTTCACGCCCAAGGGCGACGTCATAGCGCTCCCGGCGGGCGCCACCCCCGTCGACTTCGCGTACGCCGTCCACACCGAGGTCGGTCACCGCACCATAGGCGCGCGGGTCAACGGGCGGCTCGTACCGCTGGAGTCGACCCTCGACAACGGCGACCTCGTCGAGGTCTTCACCTCCAAGGCGCCCGGCGCCGCGCCCTCCCGGGACTGGCTGGGCTTCGTCAAGTCCCCCCGCGCCCGCAACAAGATCCGCGCCTGGTTCTCCAAGGAGCGCCGCGACGAGGCCATCGAGCAGGGCAAGGACGCCATCGCGCGGGCCATGCGCAAGCAGAACCTGCCGATCCAGCGCATCCTCACCGGCGACTCCCTGGTCACCCTCGCCCACGAGATGCGCTACCCCGACATCTCCTCCCTCTACGCCGCCATCGGCGAGGGCCATGTCGCGGCCCAGGGCGTGGTGCAGAAGCTCGTCCAGGCCCTCGGCGGCGAGGACGCGGCGACGGAGGACATCGAGGAGGAGGCGGCGCCGATCCGCGGCCGCTCCAAGCGCCGCTCCAGCGCCGACCCGGGCGTGGTCGTCAAGGGCGTCGACGACGTCTGGGTGAAGCTGGCCCGCTGCTGCACGCCCGTCCCGGGCGACCCGATCATCGGCTTCGTCACCCGCGGCAACGGCATCTCGGTGCACCGCGCCGACTGTGTGAACGTCGACTCGCTCTCGCAGCAGCCCGAGCGGATCCTCGACGTCGAGTGGGCGCCCACCCAGTCGTCGGTCTTCCTCGTCGCCATCCAGGTGGAGGCGCTGGACCGGTCCCGGCTGCTGTCGGACGTCACCCGCGTCCTGTCCGACCAGCACGTCAACATCCTGTCCGCCGCCGTGCAGACCTCCCGGGACCGGGTGGCCACCTCGCGCTTCACGTTCGAGATGGGTGATCCGAAGCACCTGGGCCATGTGCTCAAGGCGGTGCGCGGCGTGGAGGGCGTCTACGACGTCTACCGCGTGACGTCGGCCCGCAGGCCGTAACGGCGACACCTGGCAAGCGACACGAGTAAGGGGCTCCGGCAACTGCCGGAGCCCCTTACGCGTTACGTCAGAGCGGGCGGATCAGCCGCCGAACTCCTCCAGCCCCTTCAGAGCCTGGTCCAGCAGCGCCTTGCGGCCCTCCAGCTCCTTGGCGAGCTTGTCGGCCTTGGCGTCGTTGCCCGCGGCCCGCGCCTTGTCGACCTGCTCCTGGAGCTTGTCGACCGCGGACTGCAGCTGCCCGGTCAGACCGGCCGCACGAGCCCGGGCCTCCGGGTTCGTCCGCCGCCACTCGGACTCCTCGGCCTCCTGGATGGCGCGCTCGACCGCGTGCATCCGGCCCTCGATCTTCGGCCGGGCGTCGCGCGGCACATGGCCGATGGCCTCCCAGCGCTCGTTGATCGAACGGAACGCGGCCCGCGCCGACTTCAGGTCCGTCACCGGGAGCAGCTTCTCGGCCTCGACGACCAGCTCCTCCTTCATCGTGAGGTTGCCCTGCTGCTCGGCGTCGCGCTCGGCGAACACCTCGCTGCGCGCCTGGAAGAAGACGTCCTGCGCGCCGCGGAACCGCGCCCACAGCTCGTCCTCGGCCTCGCGCTGAGCGCGCCCTGCCGCCTTCCACTCCGCCATCAGCTCGCGGTAGCGCGCGGCCGTCGGGCCCCAGTCGCCCGAACCGGACAGCGCCTCGGCCTCGGCGACCAGCGCCTCCTTGGTCTTGCGGGCCTCCTCGCGCTGCGCGTCCAGCGAGGCGAAGTGCGCCTTGCGCCGCTTGGAGAACGCCGAGCGGGCGTGCGAGAAGCGGTGCCACAGCTCGTCGTCCGTCTTGCGGTCCAGGCGGGGCAGGCCCTTCCAGGTGTCCACCAGGGCACGCAGCCGCTCGCCGGCCGAGCGCCACTGCTCGCTCGCCGCGAGCTCCTCGGCCTCGGCGACCAGCGCCTCCTTGGCCGTGCGGGCCTCCTCGGACTGCTTGGCCTTGGCCGCCTTGCGCTCCTCGCGGCGCTTGTCGACGTCGGCCACGAGCGCGTCGAGCCGGGTCCGCAGCGCCTCCAGGTCGCCCACCACATGGTGCTCGTCCACCTGGACACGCAGGTGGTCGATGGCGGTCGTCGCGTCCTTGGCCGAGAGGTCGGTGGTCCTCACCCGCCGCTCGAGGAGGCCGATCTCGACGACCAAGCCCTCGTACTTGCGCTCGAAGTAAGCCAGCGCCTCCTCCGGAGACCCCGCCTGCCACGATCCGACAACCTGCTCGCCGTCGGCGGTACGCACGTACACGGTCCCCGTCTCATCGACGCGGCCCCACGGGTCGCTGCTCACAGCGCCTCCTCCACATGATGCCGCGGCCGGTGTGCGGCCCGCGTGCATCGTCCACAGTTGTGCCGGACGGGGCCGCGCCCCGACCGGTCCGACAGCTTGATCATCCGGGTGCGTACAGCCGCCGGATCAGGCACCCTACACAACGCCAACATAGGCGAATCGCGCCCCGGCTGTCCGTATCCCGCGCGACCGAAATTTCGTCGCCGGGGCGTCAGGATCGCGTCAGGACTTCGCCACCGCCGCCTTGTCGATCACGACGGTGGCGTTCGGGGCACCGTCACCGGCGCCGGACTGCTCGCCCGCGTCGGCGATCTTCTTCAGCGTCTTCATGCCCTCGGCGCCGATCGTGCCGAACGGGGTGTACTGCGGAGGCAGCGGGCTGTCCTGGTAGACGAGGAAGAACTGGCTGCCACCGGTGTGCGGCTGGCCGGTGTTGGCCATCGCGATCGTGCCCGCGGGATAGACGTTGCCCTTGAGACGGGAGTCCTTGAGGTTCTCGTCCGGCAGGGTGTAGCCCGGGCCGCCCTGACCGGTGCCCTTCGGGTCGCCGCACTGCAGCACGTAGATGCCCGCGGTGGTCAGCCGGTGGCACTTGCTGTGGTCGAGGAACCCTTCCTTCGCCAGGAACTCGAAGGAGTTGACCGTGTGCGGAGCGTTGGCGGCGTCGAGCTTGACGTCGACCGTGCCGCACGTCGTGGAGAGCTTCATGGCGTACGAGGCCGACGTGTCGACCGACATCTCCGGCTCGGACTTCCACGTCTTGGTGCTGGGGGAGCCCGGAGCCGGCTTGGCGCAGGGGTCCGGACCCTTCGACGGGGTCGGGGCGTCGGCCGCGTCCGCCGTGTCCTTCTTCCCGCCGCCGGACAGCGCGTACGCCGTCGCACCGGCGGCCACCACCACGGCGAGACCGCCGGCGATCACCGCGTTGCGGAGGCGGGCCTTGCGGCGCGCCGCCTCGCGGCGCTGCTGCTGCCGCTCGAACTTCTCGCGGGCCAGCTGTCGCCGCCGCTGCTCGTTACTGACCACCGGGTCGTCTCCTCGTGCCGTCTCGTGCATGTCCTGAGCCGCGAATCGCGAGTGTGCCCGTACCGTATACGGGTTCGCGGCGGCAGGAGTGCCGCCGGTAGGCTCTGTCGCGGTCGGGTGTCTCCGCCGGAGGCTCCGGCCGGGGTCGCGGCCCTGCCCGACGACCGACCGAAGACCGACCGACCATTAAGGACGAACGTGCTGATTGCCGGGTTCCCCGCCGGGGCCTGGGGGACCAACTGTTATCTGGTCGCCCCGGCCGCAGGCGAGGAGTGCGTGATCATCGACCCGGGCCACCAGGCGGCCCAGGGCGTCGAGGAGACGCTGAAGAAGCATCGGCTCAAGCCCGTCGCCGTCGTCCTCACCCACGGCCACATCGACCATGTCGCCTCGGTCGTCCCGGTGTGCGGCGCCCATGACGTCCCGGCCTGGATCCACCCCGCCGACCGCTACATGATGAGCGACCCGGAGAAGGCCCTCGGCCGCTCCATCGGGACGCAGCTCATGGGCGAGCTCACGGTGGGCGAGCCGGACGACGTCAAGGAGCTCGCCGACGGCAGCACGCTTCAGCTCGCCGGGCTCGAGTTCTCCGTCGCCCACGCGCCCGGGCATACCAAGGGGTCGGTGACCTTCCGGATGCCCGAGACCGCCGAGATCCCGTCGGTGTTCTTCTCGGGCGACCTGCTGTTCGCCGGCTCCATCGGACGCACCGACCTGCCCGGCGGTGACCACGCCGAGATGCTCCAGTCGCTGGCCCGTGTGGCCCTGCCGCTGGACGACTCGACCGTGGTGCTGTCCGGCCACGGCCCCCAGACGACCATCGGCCGCGAGCGCGCCACCAACCCGTACCTCCGGGACGTGGCCGCCGGCCAAGGAGCCGCGCACCCGGCTCCGCGACGAGGAATGTGACGAGACTTCCGTGAGCACCTTCAAGGCCCCCCGGGGCACCTACGACCTGATCCCGCCGGACTCGGCGGTCTACCTCGCCGTCCGCGAGGCCATCTCCGCGCCCCTCAAGCGGGCCGGCTACGGCTATGTCGAGACCCCCGGCTTCGAGCAGGTGGAGCTGTTCTCCCGCGGCGTCGGCGAGTCGACCGACATCGTGACCAAGGAGATGTACACCCTCACCCAGCGCAGCGAGGGCAGCGAGCGCCTCGCCCTGCGCCCCGAGGGCACCGCCTCCGTGCTGCGCGCCGCGCTGGAGGCCAACCTCCACAAGGCGGGCAACCTCCCCGTCAAGCTCTGGTACTCGGGCTCGTACTACCGCTACGAGCGCCCGCAGAAGGGCCGCTACCGCCACTTCTCGCAGGTCGGTGCCGAGGCCATCGGTGCCGAGGACCCGGCGCTGGACGCCGAGCTGATCATCCTGGCCGTCGACGCCTACAAGTCGCTGGGCCTGAAGAACTTCCGCCTGCTGCTGAACTCGCTCGGCGACAAGGAGTGCCGTCCCGCCTACCGGGCCGCCCTGCAGGACTTCCTGCGCGGTCTCGAGCTGGACGACGACACCCGCCGCCGTATCGAGATCAACCCACTGCGCGTCCTGGACGACAAGCGCGAGGACGTCCAGAAGCAGCTGGTCGGCGCCCCCATGCTCCGCGACCACCTGTGCGAGGCGTGCAAGGAGTACCACGAGCGGGTGCGCGAGCTGCTGACCGCGGCCGGCGTCGCCTTCGAGGACGACCTCAAGCTGGTCCGCGGCCTGGACTACTACACCCGCACCACCTTCGAGTTCGTCCACGACGGCCTGGGCTCGCAGTCCGCCGTCGGCGGCGGCGGCCGCTACGACGGCCTGTCCGAGATGATCGGCGGCCCCGCGCTGCCGTCCGTCGGCTGGGCGCTCGGCGTGGACCGTACGGTGCTGGCGCTCCAGGCCGAGGGCATCGAGCTCGAACTGCCCGCCCCCACCCAGGTCTTCGCGGTGCCGCTGGGCGAGGAGGCGCACCGGGTGCTGTTCGGCGTGGTGACCGAGCTGCGCCGGGCGGGCGTGGCGACGGACTTCGCCTTCGGCGGAAAGGGTCTGAAGAACGCCATGAAGTCGGCCAACCGTTCCGGCGCGCGTTTCGCCCTCGTGGCGGGCGAGCGGGACCTGGCCGAGGGCATGGTGCAGCTGAAGGACCTGGGGAGCGGTGAGCAGCGGGCCGTTCCGCTCGACACCGTGGTGAGTGAAGTCCGTTCGGCCCAGGGCTGATTCACAGGCTGCTGGTGCAGAATGGGCGGCAACGACCTACTGATGGGATCGACAGCGCTATGACCACTTCGGCACTCGACCGCTCCGACACCGACGGCGTGGAGCGGGACGGCCCCGCCACGGGTGCGGTGGGCGGCAGCCGTGCGTTCGCGTGGCTGCTGGTCATCACCGGTGCCGCCGGTCTGCTGGCGTCCTGGGTCATCACGATCGACAAGCTCAAGATCCTCGAGGCCAAGGTCGAGGGGAAGACGTTCACCCCCGGGTGCAGCCTCAACCCCATCGTCTCCTGCGGCAACATCATGGAGAGCGCCCAGGCCAAGGCCTTCGGGTTCCCCAACCCGATGCTCGGCCTGGTCGCCTACGGCATCATCGTCGCGATCGGCCTGGGCCTGATCGCCGGCGCCCGCTTCCGCCGCTGGTACTGGCTGGGCATGGAGGCCGGCTGCCTCTTCGGCGTCGGCTTCGTGACCTGGCTGCAGTACCAGTCGCTGTACGTGATCGGGTCGCTCTGCCTGTGGTGCTGCCTGGCCTGGGTCGCCACCATCGTCATGTTCTGGTACGTGACCCTGCAGAACCTCCGGCACGGCTTCATCCCCGCGCCGGAGGGCCTCAAGCGGGGCCTGCTGGAGTTCCACTGGGTGGTCCCGGTGCTGTGGATCGGCGTGATCGGGATGCTGATCCTCACCAAGTGGTGGTGGTTCTGGACGGGCGGCACGGCCTGACCGTCCCCGCCCCCAGCTCGACCGACGCCGTCGGACCTCCGGGTCCGGCGGCGTTGTCAGTCCGGTGGCATAGGGTTTCGGCGTGGAGCCCGACCTGTTCACCGCGGCCGCAGAGGACCGCCAGGAGAAGGACCCGGCGGGAAGCCCGCTGGCCGTCCGTATGCGTCCCCGCACCCTCGACGAGGTGGTGGGGCAGCAACACCTGCTCAAGCCCGGCAGCCCGCTGCGCCGGCTGGTGGGGGAGGGCAGCGGGGGGCCGGTCGGCCCCTCCTCGGTGATCCTGTGGGGTCCGCCCGGCATCGGCAAGACGACCCTCGCGTACGTGGTCAGCCAGGCCACCAACAAGCGCTTCGTGGAGCTGTCCGCGATCACCGCCGGGGTCAAGGAGGTGCGGGCCGTCATCGACGGCGCCCGCCGCGCCTCCGGCGGGTACGGCAAGGAGACCGTCCTCTTCCTGGACGAGATCCACCGCTTCAGCAAGGCGCAGCAGGATTCCCTGCTGCCGGCCGTGGAGAACCGCTGGGTCACCCTCATCGCGGCCACCACGGAGAACCCCTACTTCTCGGTGATCTCGCCGCTGCTGTCGAGGTCCCTGCTGCTGACCCTCCAGGCCCTGACCGACGACGACCTGCGCGGTCTGGTCCGCCGCGCCCTGACCGACGAGCGGGGCCTCGGCGGCGCGGTGACGCTGGCCGAGGACGCCGAGGCGCATCTGCTGCGCGTCGCGGGCGGGGACGCCCGGCGCGCGCTGACGGCGCTGGAGGCGGGCGCGGGGGCGGCGATCGCCAAGGGCGAGGGCGAGATCAGCCTGGAGACCCTGGAGGAGGTCGTCGACCGGGCCGCGGTGAAGTACGACCGTGACGGCGACCAGCACTACGACGTGGCCAGCGCGCTCATCAAGTCCATCCGCGGCTCTGACGTGGACGCGGCCCTCCACTACCTGGCCCGGATGATCGAGGCGGGGGAGGACCCCCGGTTCATCGCCCGCCGCCTGATGATCTCGGCGAGCGAGGACATCGGCCTGGCCGACCCGACGGCGCTGCCCACGGCGGTGGCCGCGGCGCAGGCGGTCGCGCTGATCGGCTTCCCGGAGGCGGCGCTCACGCTCAGCCACGCCACGATCGCCCTGGCGCTGGCCCCCAAGTCCAACGCGGCCACGACGGCGATCGGCGCGGCGCTGGCGGACGTACGCGCCGGGCTGGCCGGCTCCGTCCCGGCCCACCTGCGCGACAGCCACTACAAGGGCGCGCGGAAGCTGGGCCACGGCCAGGACTACGTCTATCCCCACGACGTGCCGGGCGGCATCGCCGCGCAGCAGTACGCGCCGGACTCCGTCCACGGCCGTCGGTACTACGAGCCGACGCGCTACGGCGCCGAGGCCCGCTACGCGGACGTGGTGGAGCGGGTGCGCGAGCGGCTGCGCGGCGAGCAGGAGGAGGGCCCGGGCCCCCGTCGGACCTCCTGAGCGCGCTCGGGTGCGTCTCTCAGCCCGCCGCCTCGAAGAGCCGGTGCATCTCGGCGCGCAGCCCCACGATGTCCCGTACAGGCCGGGGGAACTCGAAGCGCGCGTCGAAGGAGCGGTCGGCGGCCGTCCCGCCGCCCTCGTGGCGGGTGAAGCGCACGCGCAGGCCGAAGCGGTCCAGGGCCACCGGTACGACCTGGGCGTAGGCCTCGGAGCCGACCTCGTGCTCGCCGAGCAGCGAGGCGAGCCGGCGCACCTGGTCGCCGTGGCCGGAATGGAGGTGCTGGAGCAGCTCCGCCTCGTGGCCGGCGAGGGGGTCGGCGGACGCCGCGGCGAAGTCCTCCGGTTCCACGGTCTCGGCGCCCCACAGGTCGTCGACGTCCACCTCGCCCAGTTCGAGGCGCAGCAGCATGCGGCCCGGCTCGGCGATGCCGGGCACACAGGTGAGCCAGCCGGACAGCCGGGCGCGGCCGCGGACGCGGTTGGGGACGGAGACGGGCGCCACATCGGTGATCTCGAGCAGCGCCGCCAGCTCGTCGTCCTGGGCGTGGGTGGCGGCCCGTACGGCCGGGGAATCGGCGGGCAGGACGAGGAAGACCTCGCCGTCCGGGCCGACGGTGCGCACCCGGGGGGCCAGGTGGTCGGGGAAGCCGCAGTCCAGGCCGGGGATCAGCAGCACCGCGGAGCATGTACTCTGTACGAGAGTTCGTGTGCGCTCGGCTGCTGACGGCATCCGTGCGATTTCAAGTCCGCTGGGACGCGGCTGACCACGATCTGATCGGACCTCCGTCACGTCGACGCCATCGGGCGCTTCGGCCTGTTTCGTGCTGTCCGTGATGTGACTGGTGTTCCCCGGGCGAGACATGCGATCTCCTTGAGTAAGGTAAGCCTAACCTAACTTATCAACGGAGGTCTGGAGAACGTGCCTAACCAGTCGCGTCCCAAGGTCAAGAAGTCTCGTGCGCTCGGTATCGCGCTGACGCCGAAGGCCGTCAAGTACTTCGAGGCCCGCCCCTACCCGCCGGGCGAGCACGGCCGTGGCCGCAAGCAGAACTCGGACTACAAGGTCCGTCTGCTCGAGAAGCAGCGTCTGCGCGCCCAGTACGACATCAGCGAGCGCCAGATGGCGCGTGCCTACGACCGCGCCAAGAAGGCCGAGGGCAAGACGGGCGAGGCGCTGGTCGTCGAGCTCGAGCGTCGCCTCGACGCCCTGGTCCTGCGTTCGGGCATCGCCCGCACCATCTACCAGGCCCGCCAGATGGTCGTCCACGGCCACATCGAGGTCAACGGTGGCAAGGTCGACAAGCCGTCCTTCCGCGTCCGTCCGAACGACGTCGTGATGGTCCGCGAGCGCAGCCGCGCCAAGGCCCTCTTCGAGACGGCCCGCGCCGGTGGCTTCGCCGCCGAGGGCGAGACCCCGCGCTACCTCCAGGTCAACCTGGGCGCGCTGGCCTTCCGCCTGGACCGCGAGCCGAACCGCAAGGAGATCCCGGTCATCTGCGACGAGCAGCTCGTCGTCGAGTACTACGCCCGCTGATTCCGGGGGTACCTCCCAGCGGTAGCTGGGGGAGGCCGTAGGTCACTCCTGCGCACAGCCCGTCGTCCCGCCTGCCCCTGTGGCCGGCGGGCCGGCGGGCTCGCGCGTTTCCGGGCCCGTACGGACCGGTAATGCGGTACGGGCGAAGAGGCCCGGCGCGATAAGGTCGATACCCGACGTTCAAGCGAAACTACAGCTAGGGAGCGGTGCAGCGTGTCCGGTGGAGAGGTGGCCGGGATCCTCGTGGCCGTCTTCTGGGCGATCCTGGTGTCGTTCGTCGCCCTGGTGCTGGTCCGGCTCGCGCAGACCCTGCGGGCGGCCACCCGACTGGTCGCCGAGGTCACCGAGCAGGCCGTGCCGCTGCTGGCCGACGCCTCCGCGACCGTCCGTTCCGCGAACACCCAGCTCGCCCGCGTCGACTCGATCACCGCCGACGTCCAGGAGGTCACGGCGAACGCCTCCGCGCTCTCCTCGACCGTCTCCTCCGCATTCGGCGGGCCGCTGGTCAAGGTCGCCGCGTTCGGCTACGGCGTGCGCCGCGCGATGGGCCGCAAGGCCGAGCCGGTCCGCGAGGCCACCGTCTTCACCGGCCGGACCGTCGGCCAGAACCTGCCGTCCGCCCGGTTCGGCGGCCGCCGCACCCGTGGGAAGGGCTGACCCCAGAAATGTTCCGCCGCACGTTCTGGTTCACCACTGGTGTAGCAGCCGGTGTCTGGGCCACCACCAAGGTCAACCGGAAGCTCGCCAAGCTCACCCCGGAGAGCCTGGCCCTGCAGGCGGCCGACCGCGCGGTCGTCGCCGGGCGCAAGGTCAAGCTCTTCGCGCTGGACGTCCGCGAGGGCATGGCGCACCGGGAAGCGGCGCTCAAGGACGCGCTCGGCCTCGCCGCCGCGCCGCCCGCACCGGAGCACCACGCCCTGCCCGAGCAGCGCCGTCTCGTCGCTCTCGAACAGCACCACACCCACCACCCGTTCACCCGGAAAGAGGACCACTGATGGAGTCGGCTGAAATCCGCAGGCGCTGGCTGCGCTTCTTCGAGGAGCGCGGGCACACCGTCGTGCCGTCGGCGTCGCTCATCGCGGACGACCCGACCCTGCTGCTGGTCAACGCGGGCATGGTGCCCTTCAAGCCCTACTTCCTCGGCGAGGTCAAGCCGTCCTTCACACGCGCCACGAGCGTGCAGAAGTGCGTTCGCACCCCGGACATCGAAGAGGTCGGCAAGACCACCCGCCACGGCACGTTCTTCCAGATGTGCGGCAACTTCTCCTTCGGCGACTACTTCAAGGAAGGCGCCATCACATACGCCTGGGAGCTGCTGACGACTCCCGTGGCGGACGGCGGCTACGGCCTGGAGCCGGAGAAGCTCTGGATCACCGTCTACCTCGACGACGACGAGGCCGAGCGCATCTGGCGCGACGTGATCGGCGTGCCTGCCCAGCGCATCCAGCGCCTGGGCAAGAAGGAGAACTTCTGGTCCATGGGCGTGCCCGGCCCGTGCGGCCCGTGCTCGGAGATCAACTACGACCGCGGTCCCGAGTTCGGTGTCGAGGGCGGCCCGGCCGTCAACGACGAGCGCTACGTGGAGATCTGGAACCTGGTCTTCATGCAGTACGAGCGCGGCGCGGGCGACGGCAAGGAGGACTTCCCGATCCTCGGCGACCTGCCCGCCCAGAACATCGACACCGGCCTCGGACTCGAGCGCCTGGCGATGATCCTCCAGGGCGTGCAGAACATGTACGAGACCGACACCCTGCGCGTCGTGATCGACAAGGCCACCGAGCTGACGGGCGTCCGCTACGGCCAGGCCAAGGACTCCGACGTCTCGCTGCGCGTGATCGCCGACCACCTGCGCACCTCCACCATGCTCATCGGCGACGGCGTCACCCCCGGCAACGAGGGCCGCGGCTACGTCCTGCGCCGCATCATGCGCCGCGCCATCCGCAACATGCGGATGCTCGGTGCCACCGGCCCGGTCGTCGCCGACCTCCTCGACGTCGTGATCCGCACGATGGGCCAGCAGTACCCGGAGCTCCTCGCCGACCGCAACCGCATCGAGACCGTCGCCCTCGCCGAGGAGGCCGCCTTCCTCAAGGCCCTCAAGGGCGGCACCAACATCCTCGACACCGCCGTCACCGAGACCAAGGCCTCCGGCGGCACCGTCCTCTCCGGCGACAAGGCGTTCCTGCTCCACGACACCTGGGGCTTCCCGATCGACCTCACCCTCGAGATGGCCGCCGAGCAGGGCCTGTCCGTGGACGAGGACGGCTTCCGCCGCCTGATGAAGGAGCAGCGGGAGCGCGCCAAGGCCGACGCCAAGGCCAAGAAGACCGGCCACGCCGACCTGTCCGCCTACCGCGAGGTCGCCGACACCTCCGGCCAGACCGACTTCACCGGCTACACCACCACCGAGGGCGAGTCGACCGTCGTCGGCCTGCTCGTCGACGGTGTGCCGTCGCCGGCCGCCTCCGAGGGCGACGAGGTCGAGATCGTCCTCGACCGCACCCCCTTCTACGCCGAGGGCGGCGGCCAGCTCGCCGACCAGGGCCGGATCAAGCTCGACAACGGCGCCGTCGTCGAGATCCGCGACGTGCAGAAGCCGGTCCCCGGCGTCCACGTCCACAAGGGTGTCGTCCAGGTCGGCGAGGTGACCGTGGGCTCCTCCGCCTACGCCGTCATCGACGTGGCCCGCCGCCGGGCCATCGCCCGCGCCCACAGCGCCACCCACCTCACCCACCAGGCGCTGCGCGACGCCCTGGGTCCGACGGCCGCCCAGGCCGGTTCCGAGAACTCCCCGGGCCGCTTCCGCTTCGACTTCGGCTCGCCCGCCGCCGTGCCCGGCAGCGTGCTGACCGACGTCGAGCAGCGGATCAACGAGGTCCTCTCCCACGAGCTGGACGTCCATGCCGAGATCATGAGCCTGGACGAGGCCAAGAAGTCCGGCGCCATCGCCGAGTTCGGCGAGAAGTACGGCGAGCGCGTCCGCGTGGTGACCATCGGCGACTTCTCCAAGGAGCTCTGCGGCGGTACCCACGTCGCCAACACCGCCCAGCTGGGTCTGGTGAAGCTGCTCGGCGAGTCCTCGATCGGCTCCGGCGTGCGCCGCGTCGAGGCCCTCGTCGGCGCCGACGCCTACAACTTCCTGGCCAAGGAGCACACGGTCGTCGCCCAGCTCACCGAGCTGGTCAAGGGCCGTCCGGAGGAGCTCCCGGAGAAGATCTCCGGCATGCTCGCCAAGCTCAAGGACGCCGAGAAGGAGATCGAGCGCTACCGCGCCGAGAAGGTGCTCCAGGCCGCGGCCGGCCTGGCCGCGGGCGCCAAGGACGTCCACGGCGTCGCCCTGGCCGTCGGCCGGGTGCCGGACGACACCGGCGCCGACGACCTGCGCAAGCTGGTCCTCGACGTGCGGGGCCGCATCACCGGCGGCCGCCCGGCCGTGGTCGCCCTGTTCACGGTGGCCAACGGCCGCCCGCTGACCGTGATCGCCACCAACGAGGCCGCCCGTGAGCGCGGTCTGAAGGCCGGCGACCTGGTCCGTACGGCCGCGAAGACCCTCGGCGGCGGTGGCGGCGGCAAGCCGGACGTCGCCCAGGGCGGCGGCCAGAACCCCGAGGCCCTCGACGAGGCCATGGCCGCCGTCGAGCGCCTCGTGGCCGAGGCGGCCTGACGTGCGACGGGGCAGGCGCATCGCCGTGGATGTCGGGGACGCCCGTATCGGGGTCGCGTCGTGCGACCCCGACGGGATCCTCGCCACCCCGGTCGAGACCGTCCCCGGGCGTGACATACCGCAGGCCCACAAGCGGCTCGTGGCGATCGTCGCGGAGTACGAACCGGTCGAGGTCGTGGTCGGTCTGCCCCGCTCCCTCAAGGGGGGAGAGGGGCCGGCCGCGGCCAAGGTGCGGACCTTCGCCAAGGAGATGGCGCGGAGGATCGCCCCGGTGCCGGTGCGGCTCGTCGACGAGCGGATGACGACCGTCACGGCGACGCAGGGGCTGCGGGCCTCGGGCGTCAATTCCCGCAAGGGCCGTTCCGTGGTCGATCAGGCGGCAGCGGTGATCATCCTGCAGAACGCCCTGGAGATCGAGAAGATCTCCGGGCGTCCTCCGGGTGAGGCCGTCGAAGTGGTCATCTGATCGCAATACGGTAACGTTCCGCGCTACATGGCAGCTGTTCGAATGTCTGCCGGGCAGGACCAGACGTCGGACTGTCGCGCCCGGCTCGGGCGCACTGGCTGCCGCTGTGCGGCTCTAGGGGATAGATGACTGAGTACGGCCGGGGTTCCGGCTCCCAACCGTGGCATCCCGAGGACCCTCTCTACGGGGACCGGGGATACGGCGGCCAGCAGTACGTGCCGCAGCAGCCGACGCAGTCGCAGCCCCCCTACGGTCAGCAGCACCCCTCCGATCAGCAGCAGTACGGCTGGGACCCCTCGCAGAACGCGGGGGGCCCCGGTCAGTACCCGGCCGGACCGGGCGACCCGTACGCGGGTCAGTCCGGGCAGACCGGCCAGTACGCGGCCGTGGGCCAGCAGGGCTACTACGAGTACGACACCGGCGGGACTGCCTACCCGCCCCAGCAGCAGGGCCCCTACCCCGCGGACCAGCACACGGGCCAGCACCCGGTGCAGCAGCACACCGGACAGCATCCGATCCAGCAGCACACCGGTCAGCACCCCGTCCAGCAGCACACGGGGCAGTACCCGGTCCAGCAGGACACCGGGCAGCACCCCGTTCAGCAGCACACGGGCCAGCACGTGATGCCGCAGGACACCGGGCAGTACCCGGTCCAGCAGGACACCGGGCAGCACCCGGTGCAGCAGCACACCGGCCAGTACCCCGTCCAGCAGGACACGGGCCAGCACCCGATCCAGCAGGCGCAGGTGCCCCCGCCCGCGGACGGCGTCGATGAGAAGATCTCCCTCTTCGACGACGCTCTGATGCCCGAACCCGCCGCCCCCGCCGCCGACGAGGACGACGGGACCGCCCCGCGCGAGGAGCGCGGCCGCGGCCGCGACCGGCGCGGCAAGGGCAAGGAGAAGGACAAGCGGCCCAAGCGCCGCAGCGGCACCGCCTGCCTGGTCATCGCCGTGGTCCTGGTCGGCGTCGTGGGCGGCGGCGGATACCTCGCCTACGACTACTGGCAGACCCACTACGGCGCCGCCCCCGACTACGAGGGCGAGGGCTCCGGCCAGGTGACGGTCGAGATCCCCAAGGGCTCCTCCCTGACCCAGATGGGCCAGATCCTGGAGAAGGCCGGCGTGGTCAAGAGCGTCGGCGCGTTCACCTCGGCCGCCGCCAAGAAGTCCATCCAGCCGGGCACGTACACCCTCCGCAAGGAGATGTCCGGAGCCGCGGCCGTGGGGATGATGACGGACTCCGGCAACTTCCTCACCCTCCATGAGGGCATCCGGGCCGCCAACGTCTACACCGCCATCGACAAGAAGCTGGGCCTCGCCCCCGGCACCACCAAGGGCGTCGCCGAGAGCCAGGCGAAGAACCTGGGCCTGCCCGACTGGGCGAACACCGACCCGAAGATCAAGGACCCGCTGGAGGGCTTCCTCTACCCCTCGCAGTACAGCGCGGGCAAGGGCACCAAGCCGGAGACCATCCTCAAGCAGATGGTCGCCCGGGCCAAGGAGAACTACGCCAAGCAGGACCTGGAGGGCAAGGCCAAGGAGCTCGGCCTGAAGTCCCCGCTCCAGCTGATCACCGTGGCGAGCCTGGTCAATGCCGAGGGCATGACGCACGACGACTTCCGCAAGATGTCGCGGGTCATCTACAACCGCCTCAAGCCCACCAACGTCGAGACGAACGGCAAGCTGGAGTTCGACTCCACGTACAACTACATCAAGAACCAGAGCAAGCTGGACCTCAGCCCCAAGCAGCTCCGCGCCTTCGACAACCCGTACAACACGTACTTCTACAAGGGCCTGACGCCCGGTCCCATCGGCAACCCGGGCGCCGAGGCGCTCAGGGCCGCGATGGATCCCGAGCCGGGTGACTGGTACTACTTCGTCGCCATCAACGAGAAGACGACGTTCACCAAGAACCTCCAGGAGCACCAGAAGCTCGTGGACGAGTTCAACAAGAGCCGGAAGACGTCATGACCGACCCCCAGGGGCGCCACCGGGCCGCCGTGCTCGGCTCGCCCATCGCCCACTCCCTGTCGCCCGTGCTGCACCGGGCCGCCTACGCGGACCTGGGCCTGGGGGAGTGGACGTACGACCGGTACGAGGTCGGCGAGGCGGACCTGGCGTCCTTCCTCGGCGGCCTGGACGCCACCTGGGCCGGGCTGTCCCTGACCATGCCGCTCAAGCGCGCGGTGATCCCGCTGCTCGACGAGGTCAGCGCCACGGCCCGGTCCGTCGAGGCCGTCAACACCGTCGTGTTCACCGCCGACGGCCGCCGTACCGGCGACAACACCGACATCCCCGGCATCACCGCCGCGCTGCGTGAGCGCGGCGTGGAGAAGACGGAGGCCGCCGCCGTCCTCGGCGCCGGCGCCACCGCCTCCTCCGCGCTGGCCGCCCTCGCCCGGGTCTGCACCGGCGAGGTCACCGCCTATGTGCGCAGCGCCGAACGGGCCGCCGAGATGCGCCGGTGGGGTGAGCGGCTCGGCGTGTCCGTCCGCACCGCCGACTGGTCGCGGGCCGCCGAGGCGTTCGAGGCGCCCCTGGTCGTCGCCACCACCCCGGCCGGGGCCACCGACGCCCTCGCCGACGCGGTCCCGGACCGCCCCGGCACCCTCTTCGACGTGCTCTACGAGCCGTGGCCGACCCCGCTGGCCGCCACCTGGGCCGCCCGCGGCGGCACGGTCCTGGGCGGCCTGGACCTGCTGGTCCACCAGGCGGTCCTCCAGGTCGAGCAGATGACGGGCCGTGCCCCCGGCCCGCTGGCCGCGATGCGCGCGGCCGGCGAGGCGGCACTGGCGGCGCGCGCGCACTGAGCGGAGCTGCCCAGCAGCCGATACGGCCGTTCCATCAGCTGGACGGACGGCCGGGAGAGCCTCCGCGGCGTGGGAGGATCGGAGCGAGCATTTCGCAAGGCCATGGCTACTGAGGAGCACCATTGAGCAGGTTGCGCTGGCTGACCGCGGGAGAGTCGCACGGCCCCGCACTCGTCGCGACGCTGGAGGGTCTTCCCGCCGGCGTGCCGATCACCACGGAGATGGTGGCGGACCACCTGGCCCGGCGCCGCCTCGGTTATGGACGCGGCGCGCGGATGAAGTTCGAGCGCGACGAGGTCACCTTCCTCGGCGGTGTCCGCCACGGCCTCTCCCTCGGTTCCCCGGTCGCCGTCATGGTGGGCAACACCGAGTGGCCCAAGTGGCAGCAGGTCATGGCCGCCGACCCGGTCGACCCCGCCGAGCTGGCCGAGCTGGCCCGCAACGCCCCGCTGACCCGGCCCCGCCCCGGTCACGCCGACCTCGCCGGCATGCAGAAGTACGGTTTCGCCGAGGCCCGCCCGATCCTGGAGCGCGCCTCCGCCCGCGAGACCGCCGCCCGTGTCGCCCTCGGCGCCGTGGCCCGCTCCTTCCTCAAGGAGACCGCCGGCATCGAGATCGTCTCGCACGTCGTGGAGCTGGCCGCCGCCAAGGCGCCGTACGGCGTGTACCCGAAGCCGTCCGACGTCGAGCGGCTCGACGCCGACCCGGTCCGCTGCCTCGACGAGGAGGCGAGCAAGGCGATGGTCGCCGAGATCGACCAGGCCCACAAGGACGGCGACACCCTCGGCGGCGTCGTCGAGGTCCTGGCCTACGGCGTGCCGGTGGGTCTGGGCTCGCACGTGCACTGGGACCGCCGTCTGGACGCCCGTCTGGCCGCCGCCCTGATGGGCATTCAGGCCATCAAGGGCGTCGAGGTCGGCGACGGCTTCGACCTGGCCCGGGTGCCGGGCTCCAAGGCGCACGACGAGATCGTGGCCACCGAGGACGGCATCCGCCGCGTCACCGGCCGCTCCGGCGGCACCGAGGGCGGTCTGACCACGGGCGAGCTGCTGCGCGTCCGGGCCGCGATGAAGCCGATCGCGACCGTGCCGCGCGCGCTGGCGACGGTCGACGTCGCCACCGGCGAGGCCGCGCAGGCCCACCACCAGCGCTCCGACGTGTGCGCCGTGCCCGCCGCCGGCATCGTGGCCGAGGCCATGGTGGCGCTGGTGCTCGCCGACGCCGTGGTGGAGAAGTTCGGTGGCGACAGCGTCGCCGAGACCCGCCGCAACGTCCAGGGCTACCTCGAGAACCTGGCCATCCGGTGACGACGCCCACCGCGCCCGCGGTCGTCCTGGTGGGGCCGCCCGGCGCGGGCAAGTCCACCATCGGTGCCCTGCTCGCCGAGCGGCTGGGCACCGGCTACCGGGACACCGACGCCGACATCGAGCGCGTGGCCGGCAAGCCCATCCCGGACATCTTCGTGGACGAGGGCGAGCCGCACTTCCGCGAGCTGGAGCGGCGGGCCGTGGCCGCCGCCGTGGCCGAGCACCCCGGTGTGCTCGCCCTCGGCGGCGGCGCCGTCATGGACCCCGGCACCCGGGCCCTGCTCATGGGCCTGCCGGTGGTCTTCCTTGACGTCGAGCTGGCCGACGCCGTGCGCCGCGTGGGCCTGGACGCCCCGCGTCCGCTGCTGGCCGTCAACCCCCGCAAGCGCTGGCGCGAGCTGATGGAGCAGCGCCGACCGCTCTACACCGAGGTCGCCCGTGCCGTCGTCGGCACCGGCGGCCGCACCCCGGACGAGGTGGCCGACGCCGTGCTCGAGGCGCTGCGGCTGCCCCCGGCCCACACCCCGGACACCACGCAGTGAGGAACGCATGACCGACGCCCCCACCCGCATCCCGGTCGCCGGCAGCGCGGGTACCGCGCCCTACGACGTCCTGGTCGGGCGCCAGCTGCTGGGCGAGCTGCCCGGCCTCATCGGCACCCAGGCCAAGCGCGTGGCCGTGCTCCACCCGGAGGCTCTCGCCGACACCGGCGAGGCGATCCGCCAGGACCTGGCGGAGCAGGGCTACGAGGCCATCGCGATCCAGCTGCCGAACGCCGAGGAGTCCAAGACCGTCGAGGTCGCGGCCTACTGCTGGAAGGCCCTGGGGCAGACCAACTTCACCCGCACCGACGTCATCGTCGGCGTGGGCGGCGGGGCCACCACCGACGTGGCCGGCTTCGTGGCCGCCACCTGGCTGCGCGGTGTCCGCTGGATCGCCGTGCCCACCACCGTGCTGGGCATGGTCGACGCGGCCGTCGGCGGCAAGACCGGCATCAACACCGCCGAGGGCAAGAACCTCGTCGGCGCCTTCCACCCCCCGGCCGGGGTGCTGTGCGACCTGGCCGCGCTGGAGTCGCTGCCCGTCCACGACTACGTCAGCGGGCTCGCCGAGATCATCAAGGCGGGCTTCATCGCCGACCCGGCCATCCTGGACCTGATCGAGGCCGACCCCGAGGCGGCGCGCTCGCCCCGCGGCCCGCACACCGCCGAGCTGATCGAGCGCTCGATCCGGGTCAAGGCGGACGTCGTCTCCTCGGACCTCAAGGAGTCGGGTCTGCGCGAGATCCTCAACTACGGGCACACCCTCGCCCACGCGATCGAGAAGAACGAGCGCTACAACTGGCGGCACGGCGCGGCCGTGTCCGTCGGCATGGTCTTCGCGGCCGAGCTCGGCCGGATCGCCGGCCGCCTGGACGACGCCACCGCCGACCGCCACCGGTCGGTCCTGACGTCGGTGGGCCTGCCCGTCACCTACCGGGGCGACCAGTGGCCCCGGCTGCTGGAGACGATGAAGGTCGACAAGAAGACGCGTGGCGACCGGCTGCGCTTCATCGTCCTGGACGGCCTCGCCAAGCCGACGGTCCTGGAGGGCCCCGACCCGGCGATGCTGCTGGCGGCCCACGCCGAGATCGCGGCGTGAGCGGCGTGAGCGACATGAGCGTCCGACGCGTCCTGGTGCTGAACGGCCCCAACCTCGGCCGCCTCGGCTCCCGCGAGCCCGACGTCTACGGCTCGACGTCCTACAAGGGCCTGGTCGAGGCCTGCACCGCGCTGGGCGCCGAGCTCGGTCTCGACGTCGAGGTGCGGGAGACCAACGACGAGGGCGAGCTGGTCCGCTGGCTGCACGAGGCGGCCGACGGCCGGCTGCCCGTCGTCATCAACCCCGGCGCGTTCACGCACTACTCGTACGCGATGCGCGACGCGGCGGCCCAGCGCACGGCGCCGCTGATCGAGGTGCACATCTCCAACCCGTACGCGCGGGAGGAGTTCCGGCACACCTCCGTCATCGCGGCGGTCGCCAGCGGCACGGTGGCGGGCTTCGGCATCGGCTCCTACCGGCTCGCGCTGCGCGCGCTGGCCGGGGAACTGGCGGGCTGACGGCCCGTCGGGCACTTCCCGGCACCCCCGGCCGTTGGTGGTGCGACGGCCGGGGAGCCCTCTCTCCGGTACTCTCCCGTCTGGCCCAGCGCCCTTCACCACGTGATCGCACGAGACGGAGTACCACCGGATGCAGTACCCCGTGGGACCGCCGCTGCCACCGGCCCACCCCCCGATGCCGGCCCCGCCACCGCTGCCGGGGGCCGAGGTCACCGGGCACTTCCCCGCGGCGCCCCCCGTGGCGCCGGTGGTCGCCGACGCCTCGACCGCCGCCGTGGCGGTGCTCCTCATCGGACCGGCCGGCGCCGGCAAGACCACCGTGGCCCGGTACTGGGCGGACACCCGACGGGTGCCCACGGCCCACATCAGCCTGGACGACGTGCGCGAGTGGGTGCGCTCCGGTTTCGCCGACCCGCAGTCGGGCTGGAACGACCACTCCGAGGCGCAGTACCGGCTGGCCCGCCGGACCTGCGGTTTCGCCGCCCGCAACTTCCTCGCCAACGGCATCTCCTGCATCCTCGACGACGCCGTCTTCCCCGACCGGCCCGTGGTGGGCCTCGGCGGCTGGAAGCGCCATGTGGGCCCTGGTCTGCTGCCCGTGGTCCTGCTGCCGGGACTGGACGTGGTCCTCGAACGCAACGCCGAACGCACCGGCAACCGGCGATTGAGCGACGAGGAGGTGGCCCGCATCCACGGCCGGATGGCCGGCTGGTACGGCTCGGGGCTGCCGATCATCGACAACACCCACCAGGACGTGGCCACCACGGCCCGGCTGCTGGACGAGGCCGTCGCCCGCGCCCTGACCGCCTGGTAGCCGTCCGCGGGCCCCGGTCGGAGTCCCCCGGAAGGCCGGAAACCGCCGCCGAACGTACGCTCGGAAGCATGTCCGAGGTGTACGCGGCACGGCGCTCGCGGCTGCGCGAGCGGTGCGAGGCGGCCGGCAGCGAGGCCGCCCTGGTGACCGGCGACGCCAACGTCCGCTACCTGGCCGGCGGCGCCCCGCCCGGGGCCGTGCTCCTCCTGGGCCCGGACACCGATGTTCTGGTGTGCGCCGTCGATCCGTTCGCGGACCTCACCGGCGGTGCCCGGCCCGCCGAGGAACTGGGCGTCCTGGTGCTGCCCAACCCGGAGGGCGACCCGGCCGTCGCGGCCGCCGAGCGGGCCGCCGAGGCGGGGGTGCGCTCCTTGGCGGTGGAGGAGCACCATCTGACCGTGGCCCGGCACCGGGCGGTGCGCTCGGTGGCGCCCCGGACCCGGCTGGAGGATCTGGGCACGGCCGTGGAACAGCAGCGGATCGTCAAGGACGACGAGGAGATCTCGCACCTGCGCATCGCCGCGGAGATCGCCGACCAGGCGCTGGGGGAGCTGCTGGAGTCGATACTCGTCGGGCGCACCGAGCGGCACCTCGCGCTGGAGCTGGAGCGCCGGCTGATCGATCACGGCGCGGACGCGGCGGCGTTCCCCACCTCGGTGGGGGCCGGGCCGAACTCGGGCCGGGCCGGTCATGTGCCGACCGACCGCCGGGTGGAGGAGGGCGACTTCCTGAGCGTCTGCCTGGGAGCGGACTATCGTGGATACCGGAGCGAGATCGCTCGTACCTTTGTGATCGGATCCTCCCCGGCGGACTGGCAGATCGAGCTGTACGAGCAGGTGTTCGCAGCCCAGCGGGCGGGCCGGGAGGCCCTGGCCCCCGGGACGGCCTACCGCGACGTCGACCGCGCCGCGCGGGTCGTGCTGGAGGCGGCGGGCCACGGCGAGCGGGTCGGACCCCGCATCGGCCACGGCGTGGGACTCGAAAACGACGAGGACCCTCGGCTGGCACCGTCGGCAATGGGTAAACTGGACGCTTGCGTGCCGGTCACCGTAGATCCGGGAGTCCACCTCCCGGGGCGGGGCGGCGTCCGGATCGATGACACGCTCGTCGTCCGCCCCGAGGCGGACGGCGGACCCGAGCTACTCACCATCACGACCAAAGAGCTGCTCGCGCTCTAGCCGGCGCACCGCACTTTCTGGTTCCACCAGTCCAGGAGATACCGCAACCGTGGCATCCACGAACGACCTCAAGAACGGCATGGTGCTCAAGCTCGACGGGGGCCAGCTCTGGTCCGTCGTCGAGTTCCAGCACGTCAAGCCCGGCAAGGGCCCCGCCTTCGTCCGTACGAAGCTGAAGAACGTGCTCTCCGGCAAGGTCGTCGACAAGACCTTCAACGCTGGCGTGAAGGTCGACACGGCCACCGTCGACCGTCGTGACATGCAGTTCTCGTACATGGACGGCGAGTACTTCGTCTTCATGGACATGAAGGACTACGACCAGCTGATGATCGAGCGGAAGGCCGTCGGCGACGCCGCGAACTTCCTCATCGAGGGCTTCGAGGCCACCGTCGCCACGCACGAGGGCGAGGTGCTCTACGTCGAGCTGCCGGCCGCCGTCGAGCTGGTCATCGAGCACACCGACCCGGGCGTCCAGGGCGACCGCTCCACCGGCGGCACCAAGCCCGCCAAGCTGGAGACCGGCTACGAGATCCAGGTCCCGCTCTTCGTCACCACCGGCGAGAAGATCAAGGTCGACACGCGCACCGGCGATTACCTCGGCCGGGTGAACAGCTAACCGTGTCCGCCCGCAGCAAGGCACGTAAGCGCGCCTTCCAGATCCTCTTCGAGGCCGACCAGCGCGGTGCGACCGTGCAGAACGTCCTCGCGGACTGGATCCGGCACGCCCGGTCCGACGACCGGCAGCCGCCGGTCAACCCGTACACGATGCAGCTCGTCGAGGGCTACGCGCAGCACGTCGCGCGCATCGACGAACTGATCTCCACCTACGCGGTCGACTGGGACCTGGACCGGATGCCCGTCGCGGACCGGAACATCGTCCGGCTCGGCGCGTACGAGCTGATCTGGGAGGACGAGACTCCGGACGCGGTGGCGATCGACGAGGCGGTGCAGCTCGCCAAGGAGTTCTCCACCGACGACTCGCCCGCCTTCGTGAACGGCCTGCTGGGCCGTTTCAAGGAGCTCAAGCCGAGCATTCGGCGTTCCTAGGCGAACACACCGCCTGCAACGAACAACCGCCGTGGGGGGGGGGGGGGGGGGGGGGGGGGGGGGGGGGGGGGGGGGGGGGGGGGGGGGGGGGGGGGGGGGGGGGGGGGGGGGGGGGGGGGGTTGGTGGGGGGGGGGGG
>NZ_JBWKFM010000005.1:315846-326154 GCF_056434285.1 Streptomyces sp. NPDC044063 | reverse complement strand
ATACCCGAGGACACCTGCCAGGTTCACGTGCGGCGCAACCTGCGCCATCTAACGAAGGGCCTGGACGGTCTCGCCGCCGCCCCCGAGGTGGGCGCCCCCCCCCCCCCCCCCCCCGCGCCGGCCGCCGCCCCCGCGACCCCGGTGCCCGCCCCGCCCGCCGCACCCGCGCCCGCCCCGCGGCCCGCGCCCCGCCCGCTGCCGCCCAGCCCCCTCACCATGGAGATCCCGCTCCCCGAGGAGCTCATCAAGGGCAAGCCGCTCAGCGGCGACTCCGCCGCCCGGCGCACCGGCCGCTCGCTGCGCCGGCTCGTCGGCTCCTCGGCCACCCGCGACGTGGCCGAGGCCACCCGCCTGGCCCAGGCCCTCCAGCAGCCGCTCACCACGGGCCGTCAGATAGCCGTCACCAGCATCCGCGGCGGCGCGGGCAAGACCACCGTGGCCGCGCTCCTCGGCCGTACGTACGCGCACTACCGCCAGGACCCCGTGCTGATCCTCGAGGCCGACGCCGCGCTCGGCACCCTCCCGGCCCGGCTCGGCGCCGCCAAGGTGAAGTGGACGGTCGCCGACCTCGCGCAGATCGTCGATCCCTCGATGCGGCTGACCGACGTCATCGGCTACCTCGTCCAGCTGCCCGAGGGCGGCTGGCTGCTGCCGGGCAGCCAGGGCCACGTCGGCAGCCGTCTGGAGCTGGCGGACTACCGCGCGGTGATGGTCGCGCTGCGCCGCTATTTCGGCATCACCGTCGTCGACTGCGAGACGCTGCCCAGCGAGCTGTCACGCACGGCGCTGTGGGCGGCCCAGGCCCGGGTGCTGGTCGCCCCCGCCACCGTCGAGGGTGTGGTGAGCACCCGCGCGGTGCTGGACTGGATGGCGTCGCTGGGGAGGCCCGCGATGCTGGAGGGAACTGTGGTGGTCGTCGCCGCGTCGTCCCCCCATATGACGCTCGACGTGAGCGCGGCAAGCGAACATCTGGGGCTGGAGGGGGTGAAGGTGCTGATGCTTCCCTACGACCGGCATCTCGCCGCCGGCGGTCCGGTGCGCGACGAGCTGCTGGGCCAGGCCACCCGCGAGGCCGTCACCGAGCTGGCCGCGGAGGTCCTCGGCCGGGCGATGAACAGGCGGCACACCCGATGACGACCCGCCTGGTCCACCGCCCCGCCCGTACCACCCGGCCCCAGGCCGTCCCCGCCGCCCGCACCATCGAACCGCCGCCCAACCTGCCCGAGGGCAAGACCGGCGGCGCCCTCCACTCCCTGATGCCCATCGCGGGTGTGATGAGTTCCGTCGTGATGATGACGGTCGTCCGCAACAGCCAGTTCGCCGCGATCGGCGCCATGGTGCTGGTGGTCACCGTCATCGGTTCGGTCGCCATGATGCTGTCGCAGCGCGGCAAGGCCCAGCGCACCCGCCGTCAGCAGCGTGAGCGCTACCTGGACTACCTCGAGGAGCTCCGCGAGGAGCTGGTCGCCGAGGAGCGTGGGCACCGGGCCGCGGCCCGGGTGCTGGACCCCGCCCCCGAGGCGCTGTACGACGTCGTGCGCGACCCCGCCCGGCTGTGGGAGCGCCGCCGCCTCGACGCCGACTTCCTGCGGGTGCGGGTGGGCACCGGCGAGATGCCGGTACGGCCCCTCGTCGTCGGGCTGCCCGGCGGCAGCGTCCTCACGCCGCCCGACCAGTTCATGCTCAATGAGGCCGGGGCGCTGAAGAATCGATTCACTACGGCGGTCGACCTGCCTCTGACCGTTCCCCTGGACCGCGTCGGCAACATCAGCGTCGTCGGCGACCGCGACGGCGTCCTGCGCGTCGCGCGCGCCCTGCTCACCCAGACCGCGGTCCTGCACGCCCCGGACGACGTCGGTCTCGCCCTCGCCTGCCCCGACGAGCGGATGGCCGACTGGGGCTGGCTCAAGTGGCTGCCCCACACCCTCGACCCCGACGAGTTCGACGGGCCCGTCAGCGCCCGCCGTATCGCCCCCGGCATCGGCCGGCTCGCCCGCCTGATGCAGCGCGACCTGCGCGCCCGCGCCTCCTACGCCGCCGAGGTCCGGCGCGGACTGTCCGGCCGCGAGGCCCTGGACATGGCGAGCCGGCTCCTGGTCGTCAGCGACGGATACGGGCGGGACGCCCGCGACCTGCCCACCCCCGACGAGGCCGTACCCCTGCCGGACATGGGCGTCACCGTCCTCCACCTGGTGGCCGAGCGCGTTCAGGAACCCGGCCAGGTCTCCCTGCGCATCACCGTCGACGGCGACGACGTCCATGTCGAGGACCTGCGCCAGGGACCGCCCGTCACCGCCCACGGCACCACCGACCCGGTCACCGCGGCGGGCGCCGAGGGCATCGCCCGGCTGCTCGCCCCGCTGCGGCTGTCGGCCGAGTCCCTCGTCGACGCGCCCCTGTCGGGCCCCGTCGACTTCATGGAGCTCCTCGGCATCGACGACCCCGCCGCCCTCGACATCGGCCGGCTCTGGCAGCCGCGCGGCGAACGCGCGTTCCTGCGCGTGCCCATCGGCGTCGGCGACAACCGCGAGCCCGTGCTGCTCGACCTCAAGGAGTCCTCCGAACTCGGCATGGGCCCGCACGGCCTCTGCGTCGGCGCCACCGGCTCCGGCAAGAGCGAACTCCTGCGCACCCTCGTCCTCGCGCTGGTGGCCACCCACCCGCCCGAGGACCTGGCCATGGTCCTCGTCGACTACAAGGGCGGCGCCACCTTCGCGCCCTTCGCCGACCTGCCGCACGTCGCCGGCGTCATCACCAACCTGGAGAACCAGGCCGGCCTCGTCGAGCGCGTCCACTCCTCCCTCGCCGGCGAGGTCCAGCGCCGCCAGCAGGTCCTCAAGGACGCCGGCAACGTCGCCGACATCGGCCACTACGCCGCCCTGCGCGAGACCCGCCCCGACCTGGAGCCGCTGCCCCACCTCTTCGTCGTCATCGACGAGTTCGGCGAGCTGCTCACCGCCAAGCCCGACTTCATCGACCTGTTCCTGTCCATCGGCCGCATCGGCCGGTCCATCGGCGTGCATCTCCTGCTCTCCAGCCAGCGCATCGAGGGCGGCAAGCTCAGGGGCCTGGACACCTACCTGTCCTACCGGCTCGGTCTGCGCACCTTCTCCGCCGACGAGTCCCGCACCGTCCTCGACACCGCCGACGCCTTCAACCTGCCGCCCATCCCCGGCTTCGGCTACCTCAAGGTCGACGTCAGCGCCTACGAGCGGTTCAAGGCCGGCTTCGTCTCCGGCCCCTACCGCGGCCCCGTCCGGCGCGACGCCGAGGACGCCGCCCCCACCGTCTGGCCGTACCCGGACTTCAACACCCTCGGCGACCCCGAGGACCGGCCCGCCACGGGGAGCGAGGAGCCGGCCACGCGCCACCGCGACCCCGGGCCCACCACGATGTCCGTCGTCGTCGACCAGCTGCGCGCCGCCGCCGCGCCCACCCGCGCCATCTGGCTGCCGCCGCTGCCCCGGGCCATCGCCCTCGACACCGCCGCCGGGCCGCTGCGCGCCGGAGACCGGGGCATGCAACTGGCCGTGCGCCCCGGCCCGCTGAAGGTCCCGCTCGGCGTCCTCGACGACCCCGCCCGGCAGTGGCAGGGCCAGTGGATCCTCGACCTCACCGTCTCCGGCGGCCACGCCGCCGTCGTCGGCGGACCGCAGTCCGGCAAGACCACCCTGCTGCGTACCTTCGTGCTGTCGCTCGCGATGACGCACACCCCGCGCGAGGTCGGCGTCTACGGGCTCGACCTCGTCGGCGGCGGACTCGCCGCCCTCGCCGGGCTGCCGCATGTCGGCGGGGTCGCCGGCCGCGCGGACCACGAACGCGCGGCCCGCACGGTCGAGGAGGTCCGCGGCATGCTCGCCGTCCGGGAGGAGCTGTTCCGCGAGCACGGCATCGACTCCGTCGAGCGGCTGCGCGACCTGCGCGCCGAAGGCCGGCTGCCCGAGCTCGCCTCCACCGAGATCGTCCTCGTCATCGACGGCTTCGGCGCCCTGCGCGACGACTTCGCCGAGCTCGAGGACGCCGTCACCGACCTCCTGCGGCGCGGCGGCGGCTACGGCATCCACGTCGTGGCGTCCATGCTGCGCTGGAACGACGTCCGCATCGCCACCCAGGCCACCTTCGGCACCCGCGTCGAGCTGCGCCTGAACGACCCGGGCGACAGCAGCGTCGACCGCAAGCTCGCCGAGACCCTCGGTCCGGACGAGCAGGGCCGGGCGCTGACCGACGGCAAGCTCTTCGCGCAGACCGCGCTGCCCCGCATCGACGCCCTCGCCACCACCGCCGGGCTGGGCCCCGCCGTCGAACAGGCGGTCGCGGTCATCGCGTCGGCCTGGTCCGGCGAGGGCGCCCAGCCCGTCCGCGTGCTGCCCGCCCGGATCCCGGTGGCCGCGCTGCCGCCGGCGACCGCCGAGCCCCACCGGGTGCCCGTCGCCCTGGACCAGACGGCGCTCGCGCCCGTACTGCTGGACCTCTTCCGGCGCGACCAGCACCTGCTGGTCCTCGGCGACAGCGAGTGCGGCAAGAGCAACCTGCTGCGGGTCGTCGCCCAGGGACTGATGGAGCGCTACTCGGACGAGGAACTCGTCTTCGCCGTCATGGACCCGCGCCGCGGCCTGCGCACCCTGGTGCCCGAGGAGTACCGCGGCGGCTACGCGCACAACGCCCGGCTCTGCGGCGCCCTGGCCACCGGCATCGCCACCGAGCTCGAGAAGCGCATGCCCGACGACCTGGCCGGCCAGGACGCCCTCGCGTCCGGCACCTGGTTCACCGGCCCGCGCATCGTGATCCTCATCGACGACTACGACGTCCTCACCACCGCCGGGCAGCAACCACTCGCGCCCTTCCTGCCGTTCATCCCCTCCGCCCCGGACATCGGTCTGCACTTCGTGGTCACCCGCCGTGTGGCGGGCGCCTCGCGAGCGCTGTACGAACCGTTCCTGATGACCCTGAGGGAGAGCGGCACGACGGCGGTCGTCATGACCGGGGACCGGCAGGAGGGCCAGCTCTTCCCCGGCGTCTACGCCGCCGCCCAGCCGCCCGGCCGGGGCACGCTCGTCCGCCGCGGCGAGCCGGTCCGGCTCATCCAGACGGCGCTGGCCGCCGACGACGACAACGACACCACGGGGACCCACCGATGACCAAGGACGTGATCGCCCTCACCGAGCGGATGCCGGACGCCTGGAGCGTCCTGGCGGGGCTGCTCTCCGGCGGGCCGGACCTGCGGGTCGGCACGGCCTCGGACGATGCCGTGATCCAGCTGTGCGACGAGGAGGGCCGGCCGCTGCTGTCGGTCGAGGCGCCGCTGCTGCTGCGGGTGCCCGGCGAGGCGGCGCGCCTGCTGGGCGTCGACGAGAAGAGCCTGGGGGAGGGGCCGCTGTGGTGGGTCGAGGCCCGCGCCTCGACGGCCGTGCCGGCGGCCGAGCCGCTCGCCGGCACGTTCGCGGCCCGCCTGGCCCATCTGCTCGGCGGCCGGGTCTGGCCGCCCGGCGCACCCGGCACGGACGCGCCGGGCACCCCCGTCGACACCTCCGGCATCACCACCGTGCCCGCCCCCGCCGCGGCGCAGCCCGCCGTCGACGTCCTCACCGACCGCACAGCCGTGGTCCTCCAGGACCGCCCGGTCATCGCCATGACCAGCTGGCTCTCGGAAGTCCTGCGGGCCGCGGCGGAGAGCGAGCGCGGCCTGCAGATCGTCACCCCCGGCCACAGCCGCCTCTCCCTGGCCACCCGCACCCTGCTCACCGCTCCGCCCTCCCGGTGGGTCGTCCAGGACGATCGCATCGGCTACTACGACGGACTGTCCGGCGCGGTGCTGCGCTGGCAGGACGGAGCCTTCGCCCCCGCTCGGGACGAGAACGGCGAGACGCCGGTCGCCCCCGCCTTCGGCGACGTGGAACGCACCGACGACCGACAGCTCCTGCTGTCCTTCCGCACCCGCCACCGGGCGGACGACCAGTTGGTCCTCGGCGGCGCCCTGGAGACCGCCTGGCAGGCCCTGACCGGCACCCTCCCCGCGGGCTGGGGCACCGCCGAACCGGCGAACCTGCCCTGGTCCCGGCGGCAGCTGACCACCCTGGCGCACGAGCGCGCCCCCGAGCCCACCTGGACCGTCGTCGTGGGCACCCCCGACCGGCCGGCCCAGGCCACCCTGCGCGTCGTGCGCACCTCCGAGGGCGTCGAGGAGGACGTCACCCTCGCCGTGGGCCACGGTCCCGGCGAGCCGGTGCCCGTGGCGGGGCTGCGGCGGCTCGCCGAGGAGCTGGTGACCCGGTACGGGGTGCGGTCCATGCTGTGCCAGCTGCGCGAGGCGCGACGCGACCTGAGCGTTCCGCCCCGTTTCGAGCGACCGCCCGTGCCGCTCGCCTTCGTGCTGGGCCCGGACGAGGTCCGCGAGGTGGGCCGGGACCACGCGGGCGCGCCGCCGCTGGAGGACGCCCCGATACCGCTGGGGCCGGCGGCCCGGCCGGGTTACTACTACCCGCTGGGGGACGGCACCACCGCGGCCGGCTGGACGGCCTTCGAACGACTCGTGCGTCATCTGCGCTCGTCCGAGACCGAGGAGCGCTGACGGACCCGTCGCGAGGGCGACGGGAGAGCCGGCCGGTACGCGAAGGGGCCCGGCGTCGGGATGACGACGCCGGGCCCCTGTTCTTACGTTCATACGTAGGGCTACACGCATACGCGGGGCTGCACGTTCCTACGTGAGGCTACGACTGCTTGCGGAACGCCCAGTCCATGCGGGGTTCCATCGCGAAGCGGAAGACGCGGCGGACCGGTGGGGTGCACAGCAGGGTCATCACCGCGATGGCCAGGACCGTCACCACGACCTCGCCGACCGGCTTGCGGATCCAGTCGGCGGCGTCGTACCACTCCCACCAGCGCGAGAGCTTGATCAGGAAGCCGTGCAGCAGGAAGCCGTACAGGGTGCCGCCGCCCAGCGCGGTGAACCATGTGGTGCGGCGCGGGACCCAGGCGAGGAAGCAGGCCGTGAGGACGGCGGCGCAGGCGAAGAGGGCGAGGATCACGATCGGGGCGGTCCAGGCGGGCTCGTGGAGGTCCTGGGCGCTGTCGTTGTGGAAGAACCACTCCGTGTTCAACTGCCGGGGCTGCCAGTAGGCCACCGCGATCGCCGTCGCGAAGACCGGGAAGGCCGCGATCCGCACCCAGCGGCGGCGCACCAGCTCGAAGTGCGAGCGCTTGAGGTGGAGGCCGATCACGAAGAAGGGCAGGAACTGCAGCACCCGCTGCATGTCGAAGTCGTTGCCGACCTCGGGGGACATCGCGGCCAGGATCGCGATCACGAACGAGATCGGCACCGGCCAGCGCACGACCTTCCAGATCGGCGTGGTCAGCCGCCAGATGAAGAGCGCCGCGAGGAACCAGTTCAGGTACCAGGGGTTGGTCAGCGAGATGGGCTCCGGCGGGGCGTCCTCCGCCCAGTGCTGGAAGTAGGTGTAGCCGACCTCGAAGAGCACGTACGGCACTACGACACCCGTGATCAGCCGTTTGACCTTGGCCGGGCTCAGGTCGAAGCTACGCGAGAAGTAGCCGGATATGAGGATGAAGGCCGGCATGTGGAAGGCGTAGACCGTGTAGTACAGCGCGCTCGCGGCGTTGCTGGTGTACGTGAGCGGCTGCCAGGCGTGACCCAGGGCGACCAGGACGATCGCCAGGTACTTCGCGTTGTCGAAGAAGGGGTCGCGCCCCGCCGGGGTGCCGGTCGCGGCGGCGGGTGGCTCGGGAGCGGGGGCCACCGTGGCAGGAGTGGCGGTGGGGGACATTCGAGGCACCCTAGCGGCGGATCGGGAGCCGGTAAAACCCTCGCCCCCGGACCGCCCCGGCCGGGCCCCGGAGTGTGCTTCTCCTGACGGAACCATGAGCGGAACTATGGTCGGACTTTTACTCCGTCCGCATGGATTCCGGCCGTGGCGGGTCCGAGGGACCTCCGGCAATCCTCCGATGCTCCGTCACACACATCCCTACGACCGGGGAGTTGGTGGCACGATGGTCGGGAAAGTGGGGGGTGCACGGGACGTCGAGGCTCCCGGGCCCGGTCAGGCTTCCGAGCGAAGGTGTGATCAGTTGTGGCCATTTCACTGTCCGTGGTGCTGCTCCTGGCGATCATCCTGGTGGTGATGATCCGCAGCAACAACATCAAGGCGGGGCCCGCGATCGTCGCCATCCTCTTCGGCTTCTTCCTGGCCTCCACGGCCATGGCGCCGTCCATCCAGAAGTTCCTGGACTCGATCGCCCAGACCATAAACGGGATCAAGTTCTGAGGTCAGCGGCTCAGGAACGAAGAATGCCTCCGGCCGGGGCCGGAGGCATCGTGGAGCGGGCGACGGGAATCGAACCCGCGTAGCCAGTTTGGAAGACTGGGGCTCTACCATTGAGCTACGCCCGCGTGCGCCGCCCCGGCGCGAAAGGCGCGTGACGGCACGGAGTGCATCGTAGCGGGTCCGGAGCGCGCATCGCACACCCGCCCCCCGACCCCCGTCCGGGCTGCGGATAAGCGGCCTCCGGCACCCCCGGGGGCATGTACCCTACGTCTCGCACCGACGGGGTGTGGCGCAGCTTGGTAGCGCGTCCGCTTTGGGAGCGGAAGGTCGTCGGTTCGAATCCGGCCACCCCGACCAGCAAGATCACATTGTGGGGCCCATCCTGCTTGCGGTTACTATGCAAGCTGCGCGTCTGTGTGTCTCTCTACCGGGCGCGATCCGCTGACCATCAACATCCGATGACCAGCAGAAACCCAGCAGTCAGCCCCAAGGAGACCGAACCGTGAAGAGCGCCGTGGAGACCCTGAACCCGACTCGGGTTCGGCTCACTGTCGAGGTGCCCTTCGAGGAGCTCAAGCCCAGCCTCGACGCGGCGTACAAGAAGATCAACAAGCAGGTCACGGTGAAGGGCTTCCGCCAGGGCAAGATCCCGGCCCGTGTCATCGACCAGCGCTTCGGCCGCGGTGCCGTGCTGGAGGAGGCCGTCAACGACGCGCTTCCGAAGTTCTACACCGAGGCGGTCAACGAGGCCGACCTGAACCCGCTGGGTCAGCCCGAGGTCGACATCACCGAGCTGAAGGACGGCGAGCTGCTCTCCTTCACCGCCGAGGTGGACGTCCGCCCGGCCCTGGAGATCCCGGACTACTCCGGCATCGAGGTCACCGTCGACGCCGTCGAGGTCACCGACGAGGACGTCGAGAAGTCGGTCGAGCAGCTGCGCGACCGCTTCGCCACCACCTCCCCGGTCGAGCGCGCCGCCGCCGACGGTGACATCGTCACCGTCGACCTGGAGGCCAAGGTCGACGGCGAGGTGCTGGAGGACGGCGTCGCCGCCGACGTCGACTACACCATCGGTTCCGGTCAGCTGCTCGACGGCATCGACGACGCCGTGAAGGGCCTGGAGGCCGGTGCCTCCGCCACCTTCACCTCCCAGCTCAAGGGCGGCAGCGCCGAGGGCAAGGACGCCGAGATCAAGGTCGACGTCAAGGCCGTCAAGGCCCGTGAGCTGCCCGAGCTCGACGACGAGTTCGCCCAGCTGGCCAGCGAGTTCGACACCCTCGAGGAGCTCAAGGCGGACAGCCGCAAGCGCCTCGAGCGGATGAAGAAGTTCGACCAGGCCACCCAGGCCCAGGAGAAGGTCCTCGAGGAGCTCATCAAGCTCATCGAGGTGCCGATGCCCGAGAAGCTGCTCGAGGACGAGGTCAACACCCGTAAGCACAACCTCGAGCACCACCAGCTCGGCCAGATCGGCATGACCCTGGACAAGTACCTGGAGATGCAGGGCAAGTCCGCCGAGGAGTTCGAGGCCGAGCTCAAGGAGCAGGCCGAGAAGGGCATCAAGACCCAGTTCATCCTCGACGAGATCGTGAACAAGGAGAAGGTCGGCGTCGGTCAGGACGAGCTCACCGAGCACCTGATGCGCCGCGCCCAGTCCTCCGGCATGAGCCCGGACCAGTTCGCGCAGGCCGTCGTCGAGCAGGGCCAGGTCCCGATGCTCGTCGGTGAGGTCGCCCGCGGCAAGGCCCTCGCGACCGTCGTCGAGGCCGCCACGGTCAAGGACAGCAACGGCGAGGTCGTCGACCTCGAGGACGAGGACGAGACCGAGTCCGCCACCGAGACGGTCGAGGCCGTCGAGGGCACGGACGAGGCCTGAGCCTTCGCGCTCGGCGCCGGGCCGCTCGGCTGAGCGGCCACGGCGGTGCCGGCGGGTGGCGCGAGGCGGGTCCTCGCGCCGCTCGTACGGCCCTGTGACCCGGACGGGCCCGGACGCAGCCCCCAGCCGCCCCGTGCGGAGGGGGCGCGTCCGGGC
>NZ_JBWKFM010000005.1:175744-315836 GCF_056434285.1 Streptomyces sp. NPDC044063 | reverse complement strand
TCTCTCCTTCCTCCTTTCCCTCTCCCCCCCCCCCCCACCCCCACCCCCCCCCCCCCCCCCCCCCCCCCGGGGCCCCCCCCCCCCCCCGGGCCCGTCGTGCTGTACGGGCCTCCGCGGGGGTGGTGGTCGTCGTCCGGGCCACGGGAGGGGCTTCGGGCCCTGGAGGCGGCTTCGGACCCTGGAGGCGGCTTCGGGCCCCCAGGAAGGGCTCCCAGCGCCCCGGAGGCCCCCCGAACCTGCGCTCAGAGCGAACAGTTCCTGATGCGGGATGGCGCCTGCCGACCAGCGCGTTAGGGTCCGTAGATACGAGGGCAGGGGAGACATGGCAGCGCGCCGGCGCCGTACCGGCCACGCCACCCCCCGGTCCCCAGAGAAGACGCGGAGACGGCCCGTTGCCGTCAGAGACGAGCAGGTGGATACGTGACGAATCTGATGCCTTCCGCCGCCGGTGAGATCGCCATCGGTGGTGGCCTCGGCGACCAGGTCTACAACCGGCTGCTCGGGGAGCGGATCATCTTCCTGGGTCAGCAGGTCGACGACGACATCGCCAACAAGATCACCGCGCAGATGCTCCTCCTGGCCGCGGACCCGACCAGGGACATCTTCCTCTACATCAACAGCCCCGGTGGCTCGGTGACGGCCGGCATGGCGGTCTACGACACCATGCAGTACATCCCGAACGACGTGGTGACCATCGGCATGGGTCTCGCCGCCTCCATGGGCCAGTTCCTGCTGACCGGCGGCACCCCGGGCAAGCGCTTCGCGCTGCCCAACACCGACATCCTCATGCACCAGGGCTCCGCGGGCCTCGGCGGTACCGCCTCGGACATCAAGATCCAGGCCGAGCAGCTGCTGCGCACCAAGAAGCGCATGGCCGAGATCACGGCCCACCACACCGGCCAGACCGTGGAGACGATCATCCGCGACGGTGACCGCGACCGCTGGTTCACCGCCGAGGAGGCCAAGGAGTACGGGATCATCGACGAGATCATCACGCACGCCTCCGGCGTTCCGGGCGGCGGCGGCACCGGGGCCTGAGCCCCACCCGTCCGGGCCCCGCGCCCGGCCGTACCGCCGATCAGCCGTACCCCAGCCCACAGACCGCCACCAGGATGGTGAACACCCGCATGAACATCTCGTCCCCCAGCGGCCTCTACACCGGCCCCCAGGCAGCGTTTACCGGCCAGCCGGCCGAGGCGCGCTACGTGGTCCCGCGCTTCGTCGAGCGCACCTCGCAGGGCGTGCGCGAGTACGACCCGTACGCGAAGCTGTTCGAGGAGCGCGTGATCTTCCTCGGCGTCCAGATCGACGACGCCTCGGCCAACGACGTCATGGCGCAGCTGCTGTGCCTGGAGTCGATGGACCCCGACCGCGACATCTCGATCTACATCAACAGCCCGGGCGGCTCCTTCACCGCCCTGACGGCCATCTACGACACGATGCAGTTCGTGAAGCCGGACATCCAGACCGTCTGCATGGGCCAGGCCGCCTCCGCCGCCGCGATCCTGCTGGCCGCCGGTACGCCCGGCAAGCGCATGGCCCTGCCGAACGCCCGCGTGCTCATCCACCAGCCCTCCAGCCAGACGGGCCGGGAGCAGCTCTCCGACCTGGAGATCGCCGCGCAGGAGATCATGCGCATGCGGACGCAGCTGGAGGAGATGCTGGCCAAGCACTCCACCCAGCCGATCGAGAAGATCCGCGACGACATCGAGCGCGACAAGATCCTCACCGCCGAGGACGCGCTGGCGTACGGTCTCGTCGACCAGATCGTCTCGACGCGCAAGTCGTCCGTGACGCTCTGACCGGTCCGGCACCGGTCCGGCACCGGTCCGGGCCGACCGGGAGGACCGGCCCCGGCCGGTCCGGTCGGTCCCAACGGTCGCATTCGGTCCGACCGCTCCCGGCCGCCTCGTCCGGGCGGGCGGGTCCGGTCCCGGCCACCGTGCCGCCGATGACGGGTTCTCCCTTGGCCGAGTAGGGGCAAGGGGGGCCCGCGCGGGGGGCCCGGCAAGGTACCGTCGATAGGCAAGCACCCGGGTTCGCAGAGCAAGGCGGATCCCAGGCGAAGGGGAAGCACCTCGTGGCACGCATCGGTGACGGCGGCGACCTGCTCAAGTGCTCGTTCTGCGGCAAGAGCCAGAAGCAGGTGAAGAAGCTCATCGCGGGTCCTGGTGTGTACATCTGCGACGAGTGCATCGACCTCTGCAACGAGATCATCGAGGAGGAGCTCGCGGAGACCTCCGAGGTGCGCTGGGAGGAGCTCCCCAAGCCCCGGGAGATCTACGAGTTCCTCGAGGGCTACGTGGTGGGCCAGGAGGCGGCCAAGAAGGCGCTGTCCGTGGCCGTCTACAACCACTACAAGCGGGTCCAGGCCGGCGAGAACGGCGGCCACAACCGCGACGACGGCATCGAGCTCGCCAAGTCCAACATCCTGCTGCTCGGCCCCACGGGCTCCGGCAAGACGCTGCTCGCGCAGACGCTGGCCCGCATGCTGAACGTCCCCTTCGCCATCGCCGACGCCACGGCCCTGACGGAGGCCGGCTACGTCGGCGAGGACGTCGAGAACATCCTGCTGAAGCTGATCCAGGCCGCCGACTACGACGTCAAGAAGGCCGAGACCGGCATCATCTACATCGATGAGATCGACAAGGTCGCCCGAAAGAGCGAAAATCCGTCGATCACACGGGACGTGTCCGGCGAGGGCGTCCAGCAGGCCCTGCTCAAGATCCTCGAGGGCACCACGGCCTCCGTCCCGCCGCAGGGCGGCCGCAAGCACCCGCACCAGGAGTTCATCCAGATCGACACGACGAACGTCCTGTTCATCGTGGGCGGCGCCTTCTCCGGCCTGGAGAAGATCATCGAATCCCGGGCGGGCGCGAAGGGTATCGGCTTCGGCGCCACCATCCGCTCCAAGCGGGAGATCGAGGCCAGCGACCAGTTCCAGGAGGTCATGCCGGAGGACCTGGTGAAGTTCGGCATGATCCCCGAATTCATCGGCCGCCTCCCGGTCATCACCAGCGTCCACAACCTCGACCGCGAGGCCCTGCTCCAGATCCTGGTCGAGCCGCGCAACGCGCTGGTGAAGCAGTACCAGCGACTCTTCGAACTCGACGGCGTCGAGCTGGACTTCGACCGCCCGGCCCTCGAAGCCATCGCCGACCAGGCCATCCTGCGCGGCACGGGCGCGCGCGGCCTGCGCGCCATCATGGAAGAGGTCCTGATGTCGGTGATGTACGAGGTGCCGTCGCGCAAGGACGTCGCCCGGGTCGTCATCACGGCGGACGTGGTGCAGTCGAACGTCAACCCGACCCTCGTTCCGCGCACGCGCGGCAACGAGCCGGGGGAGCGGCACGAGAAGAGCGCGTAAGCGCTCGCGGACTGACGAACGGAGGGGGCGCCCGGCATCTGCCGGGCGCCCCCTCGGGCGTTCCTTGCGAGGCCTCAGCCTCCGTGGACGAAGATCTCTTCGGCGGTGGAGACGGTGACGGCCGCCTCCAGCCAATACCCCAGGGTGTCCATGTAGGTGCAGGTCATGATGCGCTCACGGACTGCGGGTGAGACGGGGATGCCCCGGCTCTCCAGGACGCGCAGTACCGACAGCGCACCCTGCTCCAGTCGTCCCTTGGCCTCGCCCTCCTGCCACGTCTGCTCGATGAGGGTGCCACGGCCGGGGAAGTACGTACGCGGCATGAGGTTCCTCCAGATGTCTCTCGCCGGGGAGTTCCCCAGGCCGATTTCCAGCAATTCCGAGTAGTAGACGACGGACTCCGGGTCGGCCGTGTCCAGGGCACGGGCCAGTGCCTCCAGTATGGCCGGAGCTTCTCGGTCGCGCCCATGCGTCATGGCGGAAAACGTCGCCAGCGCCAGATGCCGGGCGGCACGGTGGGGATCGGTGATCACGGGCACGTTCCCGGGCCCGAGGACCAAGGGGTGCACGGACAGGGCGGTCCATCCCTCGGGCCCGAGGCGGAAGGGCCCGGCAGCCCAGTCGGCGGTCGCCTTGTCCTGGCAGACCACGAGGAGCAGCGCCGGGCACCTGTACTTGGCCTTCAGGTATGACAGGTAGTAGGCCCAGCTGACCGTCTTGTCCGGGTCGCGGCGCCCTTGGGCCTTGATGGCAAGGACGAAGCCGCCGCTGCCGTCCGGCGGCTCGATGCGCAGCACACTGTCCACGCGTCGCTCCAGCGGCCGGATCTCGGTGACGTCCGCCGTGAGCACCTCGACGGTTGCCTTCGCAGGTAACGGGACGCCCAGGATCCGGAAGACGGGCGCGAGCAGCTCCGGACGGTCCTGGAAGATCCGGTGAGCCGCCTCGTGGTGTGAAGTGACCATGGCCCGACGGTAGGACTGCTCACGGAGAACTGTCCTTGCGATCAGGAGGCGTTCACTCGTTCGAGTGTCCGATCTGTCGCAGAGCCTCGCTATGTGCCACGTTGAGTGCTTCGTCGGCGGGGACCGGGACGTCCGGGACGACGCCGACGCCCTCCCAGTTGGTGCCGGTGACGGGGTTGATGGAGCGGGCGGTGGGGACGGTGACCGTGATGTGTTCGGTGACGGGGTGGCGGGCCGTCGGGTGGGCGCCGCCGCGGGTCGTCTCGCCGACGAGGACGGCACGGCCCTGGGACCGCAGGGTGTACGCGATGTCCTCGCCGGCCGAGAAGGTGGTGGCGCTGGTGAGCACGTACAGCGGCCGGTCGAGGTAGCGGGGCGCGGGCAGGTGGGACGCGGTCCAGTACTGGCGGGTGGAGTCGGAGCCGCGGTCGTAGATGTCGTTCAGGTGCACCTGGTCGTCGGCGAAGAAGTAGCTGCACCACATCGCCGCCCCCTCGGGCGCGCCGCCCCGGCACTCGCGCAGGTCGAGGACGAGCGCGCGGCTGCCCGCCGCCAGCCGCATCGCCGCGCCGATCACCTCCGCCCCCTCGGAGGGGTACGCGACGCGCCGGACGTCGAGGTACCCGACCCCGCCGTCGAGGAACTCGAAGCGCCGGACGCCCTGGTTCTCACGGCGCATGAGCGCGAGGAACGCCGTCTTCCCGGCGTCCTCGTCGGTGGGCTCCAGGGACTGCGGCTCGTCCTGCCAGAGGAGGCGCAGGTGCCGGTCGGGGCAGGCCTGTTGCAGATCGGCGGTGACGGTCTCGCAGAGCGCGGGCCCGGCGAGCCCGTCGTATGCGCCGGCGGCGAGGCGCGCGCGGAGCGCGGTCTCGATGGGCCCGACGCGCTCGGGGAAGACGTAGCCGGCGGCTATGCGGCGCAGGGCGCTGTCGATGACGGCCGCCGGGGCGGAGGCGTCGTGGGAGTCGGCAAGATCTTTTGTCGGCATGACCGCGGATCGTAGTGGCGGGGGCCGGGTGCCAGGAAGGTGTTTTCTAGCGCACGGGACCGCGGGAGTCCTTGCCCTTGAGGACATAACCACCGCTGGTCACCTTGGCGTCGGGGGCCGGGGCCATGCACTTCGTCAGGAGCGGCTCGCCTTTCTTCGTGCCGCCGGACAGGCCGATCCGGCTCGGGCCGTCGTGCTTGCCGGCGACGTGGAAGCTCACGCCCATGCGGAAGTTCGGGGCCAGTTCCGTCAGCCAGGGGTGGCCGGGGCTCGTGCGGACGAGGGTTCCGGTCACGGTCGCGTTGCGGCCCGCTGCCGTCAGGCAGTCGACCTCGAAGTCGCCCCAGAAGACGAGCGGTTCCCGGCCGCCGGGCTGATCGATCCTGTGATGGACGCGGAAGGTGCCCGCCGATCGGGCCGGCAGCGAGTGCCCCGCCGACTCGTACGTACTGTGCGCGTCCACGGTCACCCTGATGTCGTTGCCGGCCTCCGGGAAGGCCATGCGCCCCGAGCCCGTGAGGGAGGCGGTGACCGGCGTGGGCGGCTGCGCGTACGCGGCCGGAGCGATCCCCGTGCCGGCCGCCACGGCGGCGAGGGCGGCGAGGAGGATCGCGGAGCGAAGTGCGCGTCTTCTCATGGTGGTTCCCGTTCTGCGGGTCGGCCTGCGGACACCACCGATCCTGCTCGGCGGGCCGCTCACGCCCATCCGCCGACGGGACGACCCGCACCGGTGAGGGTCCGCCGGACGGGGGAAGTCCGGCGTCTGCTCTCATGGCCGCCATGGACATGTGGTGGTGGGACCTGCTGCCGGAGCGGGCGCGTGAACGGGTGGACGGGCTCGTGCTGCGCGACAGCCGGATCGGGGCGGTCAAGGAGACCCTGGACGCGGTCCGGGCGGTGTGGGAGGAGCTCCGCGAAGAGGAGGAGCCGCGTCCGGGCCTCCACGTGTGCGAGCTGATGGTGGCGGCCCGGTACGAGGCCCTGGGCGACCGCGTCGTCCGGCGGCCCGAACCGCCCCGCGACGTGGAGACGCTGGCCGGCCGGATCGCCGGCCTCCCTGGGCGCCTGGTCGCGGTGGAGGCGCTCTGGGACGGGGATTCGGGCGGCTGGTTCGTGGTCCTGGCCGCCGTCCTCGACGACCCCCGGGCCGAGGTCGACCTCACGCTGATCCGCCGCGCACCGGACATCGACGGCGTGCCCTGGCCCCAGGCGGTGGAGGCCACCACCACCGGCACCGCCCTGGCCCGGAGCTTCGGCGTCCCCTTCCACTTCCCCAGCCCCGACGAACCGGACGACGAAGCTCCGCGCTGGCGCGACACGGTCTGAGAACCGCGGTGCGCGAACGACGACGGCCGCCGTCCCGCCGCCGGTGGGCGGTGGCGGGACGGCGGCCGTGCGCGCCGGTCACTTCTCCTTGCGGACCTCGTTGCGGACCTGGACGGTCGTCTGGGCGAGGTCCTTCGGCTGCATCACGTCGCCGGTCGAGGCGAGGCTGCCGCCCTTGGTGATCTGGTGCTCGACGACGCCCACCGCGCTGCCGTCGCCCCAGACGCAGGTGCTGACCTCGCTGGAGCTGGTGGACTTCGAGAGCTTCTGGGTCAGGCACTTCATCACCGCGCCGTCGAAGCCCGTCGGGCGGTACACCGTGGCCGGGTTGACGACCTCGATCGTCACGCCGTACTTCTCGGAGCTCTTCCGCTGGCTCTCGGTCATCTCCGCCAGCATCCCGTCCACCGCCTTGGCGGGGTCCGCGATCTCGCCGTAGATGCCGATCACGCGCAGCTTCTGCTTCTGGTCGTTGCCGTACGAGCTCTTGACGCCGTTGCCGTTGACGATGCCCATCGCCTTGGCCTTGGAGTCGTTGGAGAGGTCCTCGGGCTTCTCGGAGCCGCCCGTGAGGGTCTGCTTGGTGTAGCGGCCGTCGAGGAGCTTCTCCGGGAGCACGATCGTGTACGGCTTCACCGGGCCGCCGCCGGTGCCGGTACCGGTGCCGCCGCCGTTCCCGTTCTCGGCGCCGCTTCCGGTTCCGGTTCCGCTTCCCTTGTCGCCCTTGCCGGCGCTGTTGCCGCTGCCGCCACCGCCGTTGCCGCCCTCGTCACCGGAGTTCAGGAGCAGCACTCCGCCGATGATGGCGCCCACCACGACCACCGCCGCGGCGGCGAGGGCGATGGCCTTGCCCTTGCCGCCACCGCCCTGCGGCGGCATCGGCGGCACCGGCGGCGGGCCGTAGTACGGGCCCGCCTGCTGCGGCGGGCCCCAGGCACCGCCACCCGGCTGGGCGTACGGGTTCGGCTGCGGCGGTATCGGCGGTACGGCCGGCGGCGGGCCGTACGGGCCCGGCTGGTTGTGACTCATGTGGTCCCCCGTGTCGTCGTTCGCTTGCGGTCCCGCGGCCTACTTCTCCTTGCGGACCTCGCTGCGGACCTTGGCCGCGGCCTCGGAGAGGTCCTTGGCGGACATGGCGTTGCCGGTGGCGGAACCGACGCCGCCGGTGAACCCGCCCGTGGTCTTCGTGACCGCGTGCCGGACCATGCCCACCGCGCTCTTGTCACCCCAGACGCAGACGCTGACCTCCGCGGAGCTGTTCATGGTGCCCATGGCGACGGTGGACTTCTTGGTCTCGCACTTCATGACCGCGCCGTCGAAGCCGCTCGGGGTGAACTCGGTCCACGGGGTGACCGTTTCGACCTGGGCCTTGAACTGGGACTCGTTCTTCTTCGCGCCCTCGTCCATCTTGGCGATCATGGCGTCGACCGTCTTGCGCGGGTCGGAGAGCTCGCCGTACGCGCCGATCACCCCGAGGACCTGCTTCTGGGCGTTGCTGTACGTGCCCTTGACGCCCGTACCGTTGGAGATGCCCATCTCCTTGGCGGTCTTGTCGTTGGTGATGTCCTCGGAGTCCTTGGACGCGTCGGCACCGGGGGCAGTGCTCTTGGTGTACTGCCCGTCGAGGAGCTTCTCCGGCATCACCATCGTGTACGGCTTCACATCGCCGTCGCTCCCGCCACTGCCCAGGAGGAACACCGCGCCGCCCACGAGCGCGCCCACCACCACGAGCGCGCCCACCGCGATGCCGATGGCCTTGCCCTTGCCGCCGCCCTGCGGGGGCATCGGCGGCGGGTACTGGCCCGGGACGCCCGGCATGCCCGGCTGCTGGCCGTACGGGCCCGGGGGCTGCGGCTGGCCCCAGCCGCCCGGGTGCGGCTGCTGCGGCGGGGCACCGTACGGCGCCTGGGGCGCCGGGGGCTGCTGCGGGTAGCCGTAACCGGGGGCGCCGGGCTGGCCGTACGGGGCCGGCTGCTGCGGAGGCTGGCCGTAGGGGCCCGGCTGCTGGGGGTAGCTCATCGTGTCCTCTTCGGGTGGGGATGCGGCGCGCGACAGTGGTGGGGACTCGCACGACAGGTGGTCAACATCCTTGCCGATGGCTTATCCCGGCCTTACCTCGGGTGCGCAACGGTTTCGGAACAGTCCCGTACCGGCCGCCCCCGGCCCGGGACCGACCGTCACGGGATCTCGGTGCGCGTCTCCTTGCGGAGTTTGGCCGTGATGTCCGCCGCGGCGTCGAGGGGGATCTCCTCGTCGTTGAGCACCTTCGCCGCGTCGACCACGAAGACGCTGCCGACCGTGCTGTGGTCGGCCCAGATGCACAGCGGCATCTTGACGGCCTTGGGCGCCGTGGCGTCCTTGATCTCCGTCTTCTGGCACTTCATCACGGCGCCGTCGTCGTCGAGGCCGGCCGGGGTGACCTTCTCCGGCTTGCCCTCCAGCTTGGTCTTGCTGTCGTCCTTGGACGCCAGGGAGACGCTCAGGAACATGCTGTCGACCGTGGACTCGGGGTTGTCCACCCGGCCCCACAGGCCGCTCAGCCGCAGCGCCTTGCGGGTGAGGGCGGCGCCATCGGTCTTCCACGCGCCCGCGATGCTCTGCGCGTCCTTGATGCCGACGATGGCGAGCTGGCTCTTGTCCTTGCCGGCGAAGCCGTCGTTGCTGCCGCTCGCGTCGTACTTGTACTCGCCGAGGACCGTGTCCGGCGTGGTGATCTTGTAGCGCTTGCCGCCGGCGGACGGGGCCGGGGACGGGGTGCCGCTGCTCGCGCTCGTCGACGGGGTGCCGCTCGCCTTGGCGTCCGTGCCCTTGTCGCTCTTGCCGTCGTTGCTGCCGAGGAGGACGAAGCCGCCGCCCACGATCGCGCCGACCAGGACGAGCGCGCCCACCGCGATGCCGATGGCCTTGCCCTTGCCGCCGCCCTGCGGGGGCATCGGCGGCGGGTACGGGCCCGGGCCGCCCGGCATACCCGGCATACCCGGCATGCCCGGCTGCTGGGCGTACGGGTTGGGCTGCTGGCCGTACGGGTTCGGCTGACCGAAACCGGCCGGCTGCCCGAACGCGCCCGGCTGGCCGCCCGGCTGGCCGTACGGGTTGGGCTGCTGCGGCTGACCCTGCGGCGGCTGCGGCGGGCCCTGGGGCGCGGACGGGGGCTGGGGCTGCTGCTGGGGCGGCAGCGGCGGCTGCTGCGGCGGCTGCTGGGGCGGTATGCCACCGCCGTACGGGTTCGGCTGCTGGTCGGTCATCGTCGCCTTCACGTCTCTTCCCGCCGCGCACCTCGCGGCGGAACGGTTTCGCGCCATCCTCGCCGATGGCGCGTCGCGCTACTTCTTCGGGATCTCCACCCGCGCGTCGTCGCGGAGCTTCGCGGTGAGCGTGCCCGCCTCCTCCAGCGGGACCTCCTTGCCGGACAGGGAGGCCGCCATGTCGACGCTGAACACCGCCGCGGTGGTGCTGTGGTCGGCCCATACGCACAGCTGCATCGTGGGGTGCCGGCCGTCGGGCATCGTCTCGCCCGTCGCACGGACCTCCTGGCACTTCATCACGCCGTCGTCGAAGCCGGCCGGGCTCACCGTCCGCGGGCTGCCGATGAGTTCCAGCGAGCCGCTCTTGCGGCTGTTGGCCAGGCGCATGCCCTTGAACATGCTGTCCACCACGGACTCGGGCTTCTTGATGCGCCCCCAGGCGCCCATCATCCGCATCTGCCGGCCCGTGAGCTTCGCGCCGGGGGTCTGGTACGCGGCCGTGACGGTCTCCGCGTCGGCCACGCCCATGCCGCGGAGGTCGTCCTTGGCGGCCGCGTTGAACTCCGGAAGCTTCGCCTCCGGGTCCCTCCGGTAGTCGCGGACGACCGTGTCGGGCGTCGTCAGCTTGAAGCGCTTCCCGTCGTCGGGCACCGAGCTGCCGCTGCCGCCGCCGGCGAAGAGGAAGCCGCCGATGACGACGGCACCGACGACGATCACCGCGCCGAGCGCGATGCCGATGGCCTTGCCCTTGCCCGAGCCGTTCGGCGGCACCGGCGGCGGGTACGGCGCCGGGTAGCCGCCGGGGTACGCCGCGCCCGGGTACGCCCCGGGGTACGCGCCCGGCTGGGCGCCTCCGTACGGCGCCTGACCCACTCCGGGGTACGCCCCCGGATGGCCGTACGCCCCCTGCTGTCCGTACGCGCCGGGCTGCGGCGCCGGGTAGCCGTAGCCGGCGGGCTGCTGCTGCGGCTGCTGGGGCGGTACGCCGCCGCCGTACGGGCCCGGCTGCTGGTGGCTCATCGTTGCCTCTGCGTCTCGGCGGTCATGGGGAAGGTCATCCTTCACGATCGTTTGTCCGGCGCGTGCGGCGGGGCCGGGCGGACGCCCGCGGCGGGGCCGGGCCGGGCGGAAACGGGTTCGTGAGCTGTCACCCCCGCCCCGTAGAATTCCCTCCGTGACCGAGAACACTCAGCAGACACCAGACAGCACCCCCGAACTGCCGACCCAGTACGCGCCGGCCGCGGTAGAGGGACCGCTGTACGAGCGCTGGGTAGAGCGCGGTTACTTCACGGCCGACGCCTCGAGCGAGAAGCCCCCGTACACCATCGTCATCCCCCCGCCCAACGTCACCGGCTCGCTCCACCTGGGCCACGCCTTCCAGCACACCCTCATGGACGCGCTCACGCGGCGCAAGCGCATGCAGGGCTTCGAGTCGCTGTGGCTGCCCGGTATGGACCACGCCGGCATCGCCACGCAGAACAAGGTCGAGCAGCAGCTCGCCGAGGAGGGCAAGTCCCGCCACGACCTCGGCCGTGAGGAGTTCGTCGACCGCGTGTGGCAGTGGAAGGAGGAGTACGGCGGCAAGATCCTCGGCCAGATGCGCCGCCTCGGCGACGGCGTCGACTGGTCCCGTGAGCGCTTCACCATGGACGAGGGCCTGTCCCGCGCCGTCCAGACGATCTTCAAGAAGCTCTACGACGACGAGCTGATCTACCGCGCCGAGCGCATCATCAACTGGTGCCCGCGCTGCCTCACGGCCATCTCCGACATCGAGGTGGAGTACCAGGAGGACGACGGCGAGCTCGTCTCGATCACGTACGGCGAGGGCGAGGACACCCTGGTCGTCGCGACGACCCGCGCCGAGACGATGCTGGGCGACACCGCCGTGGCCGTCCACCCGGACGACGAGCGCTACGCCCACCTCATCGGCAAGCAGATCAAGCTGCCGCTGACGGACCGCACGATCCCGGTCGTCGCCGACACCCACGTCGACCCCGAGTTCGGCACCGGCGCCGTCAAGGTCACCCCCGCCCACGACCCCAACGACTTCGCGATCGGCCAGCGCCACGACCTGCCGTCGCTGACGGTCATGGACGAGCGCGGCATCATCACCGTCCACGGCCCCTTCCTGGGCCTGGACCGCTTCGAGGCGCGCTCCGCGATCGTCGGCGCCCTGCGCGAGCAGGGCCGGATCGTCGCCGAGAAGCGCCCCTACGTCCACTCCGTGGGCCACTGCTCGCGCTGCAAGACCACCATCGAGCCGCGCCTGTCCATGCAGTGGTGGGTCAAGGTCGGCCCGCTGGCGCAGGCCGCCGGTGACGCCGTCCGCGACGGCCGGGTGAAGATCCACCCGGAGGACATGTCGAAGCGCTACTTCGACTGGGTCGACAACATGCACGACTGGTGCATCTCGCGCCAGCTGTGGTGGGGCCACCGCATCCCCGTCTGGTACGGCCCGGACGGCGAGGTCGTCTGCGTCGGTCCGGACGAGCAGCCTCCGGCGGGCGAGGGCTGGCACCAGGACACCGACGTCCTCGACACCTGGTTCTCCTCCGGCCTGTGGCCGTTCTCCACGCTCGGCTGGCCGGACAAGACCCCGGACCTGGAGAAGTTCTACGCCACCGACGTCCTCCTCACCGGCCACGACATCATCTTCTTCTGGGTCGCCCGGATGATGATGTTCGGCCTCTACGCGATGGACGGCGTCGCCCCCTTCCACACCATCGCCCTGACCGGCCTGGTGCGCGACGAGCGCGGCAAGAAGATGTCGAAGTCCTTCGGCAACGTCGTCGACCCGCTGGACTGGATGGACGCGTACGGCTCCGACGCCGTCCGCTTCACCCTGGCCAAGGGTGCCAACCCGGGCACCGACGTCCCGATCGGCGAGGACTGGGTCCAGGCGTCCCGCAACTTCGCCAACAAGATCTGGAACGCCACCCGCTTCGCGCTGATGAACGGCGCCACGGTCGAGGGCGAGCTGCCGCCGGCCGAGGAGCTGTCGGCCACGGACCGCTGGATCCTCTCCCGGCTCAACGCCACGATCGCCGAAGTCGACGCGTACTACGACGACTTCCAGTTCGCCAAGCTCGCCGACGCCCTCTACCACTTCGCGTGGGACGAGGTCTTCGACTGGTACGTCGAGCTGTCCAAGACCACGTTCATGGGCGGTGGCGAGCCGGCGAAGGTCTCCGCGCGCGTCCTCGGCGAGGTCCTGGACACCACGCTCCGGCTGCTCCACCCGGTCATGCCGTTCGTGACCGAGACGCTGTGGACCACGCTCACGGGCAAGGAGTCGGTCGTCATCGCCGACTGGCCGAAGGACAGCTCCTTCCGCGACGCCGCCGCCGAGGCCGAGATCGAGAACCTCCAGCAGGTGATCACCGAGGTCCGCCGCTTCCGCGCCGACCAGGGCCTCCAGCCCGGCCAGCGCGTCCCGGCGACGCTCGACCTCTCCGCCACGACGCTGGCCGCCCACGAGGGCGCCATCCGTCAGCTGCTCCGCCTCCAGCCGGCCGAGGAGGGCTTCCAGGCCACCGCGAACCTGTCGGTCGCCGGTGCCGCGGTCGCCCTCGACCTGTCCGGCACGATCGACGTCGAGGCCGAGCGCAAGCGCCTGGCCAAGGCGCTGGCCGTGGCCGAGAAGGACAAGGCGCAGTGCACGGCCAAGCTCGGCAACGAGGCGTTCCTCGCCAAGGCCGCCGAGGCGGCCGTGGAGAAGATCCGCACCCGCCTGGCCAAGGCGGACGCGGACATCGAGCGGATCAGCGCTCAGTTGGCCGCGCTTCCCACGGCCTAGTCCGACCCGGGTCCCACATGGGACCCCACGGCCCGTCCACAGGCCCCTCCTCCACCCGGTCGAGGGGCCTGTGCTGGTTCCGGTCCCGCCGGTCGCGTACGGGCGCGAAGAGCACGTACGCCGTCGAGACGACCACGAACGTCAGCCGGATGAGGCCCTTGGCCGACTCGTCCGGCACGACGAACACGCTGCCGTACAGCACCAGCAGCGCGATCCAGCTCCACCACGGCACCAGCCGCCGTTGCCCGCACACGTCCCACAGCAGGGTGCCCAGCAGCACCGAGGCGGTGTAGTACGTGTAGACGCTGGGGTCGAGGACGATCCGGGCGTTGGCGCCCAGCAGTACCACCGCGGCCCACCGGCCGCGCCAGACCGCGACCGCCCCCAGGGCGAGGCCGAGCCCGGCCTGCGCGGGCCGGGCCCAGTCGGGCGTCTCGGGGGTGTTGCCGCCCAGCCAGCGCAGCGCGGACGCCGGGTTGTTGGGGATGGTGAACTTGGCCGCCGCGAAGGAGTGGGGGTCGACGAGGAAGAACGGCAGCCAGGCGGCGGCCACCAGCCCCACGCACCACAGGCCGGCGCGCAGCCAGCGCTCCTTGGGCAGGGCGAGCAGCAGCGGCAGGAAGGCCAGCGCGGTCGGCTTGGAGTTCAGGGCCATCGCCATGCAGATGCCGGTGGCGGCGGCGTCGCAGCGCGTCAGGTAGCGGACGGCGAGCGCGGTGAAGAACAGCGCGAGGACGTCGTCCAGATGGGCGAAGCGGACCGAGACCTCGATCCACATGGGGATGAAGGCCAGCCCGGCGATGAGCACGCGCTGCCGCAGCCGCTGGTGGTTGGTGCCGGTGCCCAGGAAGTGGCGGGCGGCGCTGCGGCCCGCCAGGACGAGGATCACCAGCCCGAGGGCCGACATCAGCGCCTCGGCCAGCACCTGCCCGACCTCGGCCGGGAAGGGGTTGAACAGGCCCGCCACCAGGAAGCTGACCGGGCCCATCTGCAGCTCGGGGTGGCGCGCGTAGAGGTTCAGCCCGCCGTCGCCGGAGGAGCCGCCCTCGTAGATGAGCTCGCCGCCGGTACGCAGGTAGTGCCAGGAGAAGCCACCGCTGGGCTCGACGACGATGAACCAGAGCACCGCCCACGCGGTGAGCAGCATCAAGTGCGTCCGCGAGCTGAGTTCCGGTATTCGCACAACACTCCGTTCCGCCACCCGGAACCGTTCCGGGCATGGATATCACCGGCGGTCAGATGGCGGAACGGAACGGAAAGTTGCCCGGCCGGTCGATTCTGTGACCGAACTCATGGAGGGGGCGGGCAGGTGAGGGCGGCTCAGGCCTCGATGGCCACCGGGCCGGAGTCCACGCGCTCGGCGTTGCGCCGCGTCTTGGCCCAGCCGTTGCGGCCGCGCAGCATGCGCGCGAAGCCACGGGCGGACGCCGGGAAGAGGTGGTACGCGTACAGCCACAGCGCCAGGCCCCACAGCAGGGCGGTCAGCAGCGAGCGGTCGGACGCGCGGTCACGACGGTAGACCGGGCCCCACAGGACGAACGGCAGGACGGACACCACGGCCAGCGCCAGCACCAGCGGCCACAGGGCCAGCATCCCGCCGAAGGCCTCGCCGACGCCGTCGCGGGCGGCCGTCAGGCCGAGGAGGGCGAACATCACGGCGCACAGCGCGAGCGTCACCAGGTGGGCGACGGGCTGCAGGAAGGTGTAGAGCGTCTCCAGGACGCCCTTGCCGCCGTAGTGGCGGGACGAGACGATGCGCGGCGCGTAACGGACGCACTGGAGGTTGCCCTGCGCCCAGCGGGTGCGCTGGGTCAGGAAGCGGCGGCCGTGCGGCAGACCCTCCTGGGAGACCCAGGTGTCGGCCATGTGGGTTATCCGGTCGCCGGAGAGGATCATGTGCAGGCCCAGCTCGTAGTCCTCCAGCAGGGCACCGCGCTGCCAGGGGCGGCGCTCGGCGGCGGCGATGCGGTCCAGCGAGGCCAGCCGGGTGAACTGGCCGTTGCCGCCCAGGCCGACGGAGCCAGTGCGGCCGCGCAGCAGCTGCATGCCGGCGTTGGAGACGGAGAACTCCATGTCCTGCATGCGCACCAGCAGGCGGGCGAAGGCGTTGCGCAGCCGGCCGGCGTCGGGCAGCGGGCGCGGGTCGCCGGCGTTGCGCATACGGACGCTGACCTGGACACCGCCGGTCTCCGGGTCGCCGAAGCCCTGCGGGCCGCTGACGCGGGCCAGGGCGTGCGGGTCGAGCTGGCCGTCGGCGTCGATGACGCACACCACGACGCGCTCGCGGTCGACGTCCTTCGACAGGAACTCGTTCAGCTCGTCGTACGCGGCGTTCAGCGCGGCGCCCTTGCCCTGACGGGCGTGCGGGCGGTGGCGCCGGACCAGGTGGACCCGGCGGTCCTCGTCGGCCAGGGCGGCCACGATGGCGCCGGTGGCGTCGTCACTGTCGTCGTCGATGACCCACACGTGCGCGGCGGGGTGATCGGCACGCAGCCGTCCCACCGTCGTGCCGACGACGGCCTCCTCGTCCCGGCACGGGACGAAGAAGTGCCAGTCGAAGGCGTTCGGGTCGCCGTCCTGGACGGCCGGGCGGCGCAGGTACGCGTGGCGCGCGCCGGCCCAGTAGAGCAGGAAGCAGAGCAGGAGGAAGAAGGGGAAGACGAGCAGGAAGGGGCTGGAGAACATGCGGAAAGCTCCGTGGGAGGGCTGGACACCTGGAGATGCAGCCCGTCCGGCGTTTGAGGACACCGCGCGCGGCGCGGTACGGGGGTGCGAGGGGGCCGGGAGAGCCGGCTACGCGGCGGCGGCCAGTTCCGCGGGGGCCGCCACGGCGGCGAGCAGTGCCACGATCCGGTCCGACGCCAGCCCGTCCCCGAAGGGGCTCGGCAGGGCGGCCAGCCGGTCGAGGCCCTCCGGCCCCTCCGCGAGGCGGCGCCGTGCCGCCTCACCGATGGCGGGGCCCGGCTCCACCAGGTCCGCGAAGTCGGCCATGGCCTCCGGCCGCTCCGTGGAGCGCCGGACGACCACCAGGGGGCGGCCCAGGACGGTGCACTCCTCCTGGATGCCGCCGGAGTCGGACACCAGCAGCGCGGCGTGGCGGGCCAGGGCGAGGAACTCGGAGTAGCCCAGCGGCGCGGTCACCGTCAGCGGCGCCAGCAGGTCCGTCAGGCCCGCGGCCTCGGCGCGGGCCCGGGTGCGGGGGTGCAGCGGCAGGACGACGGGACGGCCGGCCGTGGCGAGGGCGCCCAGCTCCAGGAGGATCGCCCGCAGCGCCTCGGTGGAGTCGGTGTTCTCGGGGCGGTGCACGGTGGCCAGGACGTAGCCGTCCGCACTCAGGCCGTGCCGGGCCAGCAGGGCGGCGCGCTCCGGGCCGCCGGGCAGCTGGTTGCGTACGGCCTCGACGACGGTGTTGCCGGTGACGGCGACGCGGGAGGCGGCGACGCCTTCGGCGAGCAGGTTGGCCCGGTTGTCCTCGGTGGCGGCGCACAGCACGTCGGCGATGCTGTCGATGAGGACGCGGTTGTGCTCCTCGGGCATGGCGCGGTCGTGGCTGCGCAGGCCGGCCTCGACGTGCAGCAGCGGGATGCCGCGGGCGTTGGCGGCCAGGGCGCCGGCCAGGGCGGCGTTGGTGTCGCCCTGGACCACGACGGCCAGCGGCGGCTCGGCGGTGAAGAGCGCGTCGAGCTGGGCGAGGGCCTCGGATATCTGCACGGCGCGCGGCCGGCCGCCGACGCCGGTGAGGAAGGTCGGCTCGGGCAGGCCCAGCTCGGTCAGGAAGCGGCCCGACAGCTCCTCGTCGTAGTGCTGTCCCGTGTGCACCAGGTGGGCCGCCGGGCCCAGGAGGCGCACGAGGTCGGTGAGCTTGACCAGCTCGGGGCGGGTACCGAGGACGATGGCGACACTACGCGGGGGCAGGTGCTGCACGAGGGACTCCTGAGGCTGCTGGCGTGTGGTGACAACACCAGAGCCTGGGGTTTCCCGGTTGCCCTCCTGGGGGGACTTCGGTTGCCGGACGGTTGCGACTCGATGATCGGGGACCTAAGGCCCGGGCCGGTCAGGGACCTTCGTCCCGGGGAGCGCCCGCGCCCCCGTCCCCGCCCCCACCCCCGTCCCCGCCGCCGTCGACGTGGGCGGCGCCGTCCTCCGGCGCGCGGTAGCGGTAGCCCAGGCCGCGTACGGCCTCCAGCGGGTCCGCGGCGTCGTCCCCGGCCGCCTGGCGCAGCTTGCGCCGCAGCCGCAGCACCGCGAACTTCACCCGCTCCCGGCCGGTGCCCTCCGGGTCGTCCCACACCCGGTCGAGCAGCTGGTCGGTGGTGATCACACGGCCCCGGTTGCGGACGAGCACCTGGAGCAGCCGGTACTCGATGTCGCTGAGCCGGGTCTCGTGGCCCTGCCAGAGCGCCGAGCGCCGCTCGGGCACCAGCCGCAGCCCGTCGTCGCCGAAGGAGCCGCCCGCCCAGCGGGTGGGGGCGCTGCGGCGCAGCAGGGCCTCGACGCGGGCGAGCAGCTCGTCGTTGCCGAAGGGCTTGGGCAGATAGTCGTCCGCGCCGGCGTGCAGGCCGCGCACCCGGTCGCTCTCGGCGCCGCGCGCGGTGAGCAGCAGGACGGGCAGGTCGCTCATGTCGCGGGTGCGTTCGAGCACCTCCCAGCCATCCAGGCCGGGCAGGCCGATGTCGAGGAGCAGCAGCCCCGGCCGCTCGGCGAACAGCAGCCGCAGGGCCTCGCGGCCGTCGTCGGCGTGGACCACCTCGTGACCGGCGCGGGTGAGCAGCACGCGCAGGGCGAGGGCGAGGTCGGGGTCGTCCTCGACGACGAGGATGCGGGTCACGCGCCGGCCCTCCCGGGTCCCGGTGGCGGGCCGTCCGCCTCGCCGGCCGCCCCGGGGCCCGCGCCGGCCGCCCCGGGGCCCGCGCCGGCCGCCCCGGGGCCCGCGCCGGCCGCCCCGGGCTCCGGGCCCGGCGTCTCCGGCGGCCCCGCGATCGGCAGTCGGAGGCGGAAGACCGCGCCCTCGCCCTCCCGGCCGCCGGCCGAGAGGGCGCCGCCGTGCTGCTCGACGACGCTGCGGCCGATGGCCAGGCCCAGCCCCGTCCCGGGGTAGCCGCCGGAGCGGGCGTTGGAGGCCCGGACGAAGCCGGAGAAGATCTCGGAGCGGGCGTCCTCGGGGATGCCGATGCCGGTGTCGGCCACCTCGATGTCCCAGTACGGGCCCCGGGGCGCGGCCGTGACCGTGATCTCGCCGCCGGGCGGGGTGAACTTCGCGGCGTTCTCCAGCAGGTTGCCCAGCACGTGCTGGAGCCGGTGCCGGTCGCCGCGCAGGGCAGGGCCGGGCGCGCAGTCCAGCACCGCGAACACGCCCGCCCGCTCGATGGCGCCCATGTGGTCCATGACGGCGTCCTGGAGCATGTCCGGCACGTCCACGGGGCCGAACTCCAGCTCGGGCCCGGCGGCCCGCAGCCGGGTGGTGAGCAGCAGGTCGGAGATCACCCGCCGCATCCGCTCGGCGTTGCGCCGGATGGCGTCCAGGAAGGAGGCCTGCTCGGCGGTGAGCGTGCCGTAGGCGGGGTCGGCCAGAAGCTCGCCGAAGCTGCTGATGGAGGAGAGCGGGGTGCGCAGCTCGTGGGAGGCGGCGGCGGTGAAGGTGTTGCGCTGGCGGGCGAGCTCGGTGAGCGCCCGGTTGTCGCGCTCCAGGTCGCGTTCGCGCCGCTTGGCGTCGGTGATGTCCGTGAACATCCACAGGGCGCCCAGGTACGTGCCGTTCCGGCGGAGCGGCTCGACCACGCGGCGGACGACGCGGCCGTCCGCGAGGGAGAGCTCGGCCACCCGGTGGACGTGCCGGCCGGGGGAGAGGCCGGCCTCGCCGTCGGTGCCGAACAGCGCGGTGAACCCGCGGTTGACCGCGAGCACCTCGTCGGCCGGGCCCTGGAGCACCGCGCCGGCCGGCAGCGCCTCCAGGACGGCCTGGAGCCGGTCCCGGTCCGCGGAGGAGGCCATGACGCTCACCGCCGATCTCACCGCCGTGGCATACCGTTCTCCGGAAAAAGGATCTTCCGGAAAAACGGTATGCCACGGCGGCCGGGCGCGCTCCCGGTGTCGCGGCGGGTGCCCCGGCCGTCTCCGCGCCCCCGGTCCGTAGACTGGGCGCCGTGAGCGAGCGCCCCCTGAACGACGACAACGGCGATATCGAATCCGGCGTACCCGGTGAAATCGGCCCCGACGGCTTCGATGAGATCATCGAAGCCGAGACCGACCGCGACCCGGACCTCGCGGTGATCGAGGCCGGCAGCCGCACCCTGCGCGCCCAGGCGGGCCCCCCGCAGGGCGACGGCGTGCCCGCCCGCCCGGAGGACCCGGAGGTGGACCGGGCGCTGCGCGAGGTCGAGGCCGAGCTCGCGGGCCGCTGGGGCGAGACCAAGCTGGACCCGTCGCTGGTCCGCATGGAAGCCCTGATGGACATCCTGGGCCAGCCGCAGCGCGCCTACCCCGCCATCCACATCACCGGCACCAACGGCAAGACCAGCACCGCCCGGATGATCGAGGCCCTGCTGGCCGCCTTCGACCTGCGCACCGGCCGCTACACCAGCCCGCACGTGCAGTCGGTGACCGAGCGCATCAGCCTCGACGGCGCCCCGATCTCCGCCGAGCGCTTCATCGAGACGTACCGCGACATCGAGCCGTACGTCCGGATGGTCGACGAGCGCGAGGAGTACCGCCTCTCGTTCTTCGAGGTGCTCACGGGCATGGCCTACGCGGCCTTCGCCGACGCCCCCGTCGACGTCGCCGTCGTCGAGGTCGGCATGGGCGGCACCTGGGACGCCACCAACGTCGTGGACGGCTCCGTCGCCGTCGTCACCCCCATCGCGCTCGACCACACGGACCGGCTCGGCGAGACCCCCGGCGCCATCGCCGGCGAGAAGGCCGGGATCATCAAGCAGGGCGCCACCGTGGTGCTCGCCCAGCAGCCGGTGGACGCGGCCCAGGTGCTGCTCAAGCACGCCGTCGGCGTCGACGCCACGGTCGCCCGCGAGGGCATGGAGTTCGGCGTCACCGCCCGCGAGGTCGCCGTCGGCGGCCAGCTGCTCACCCTGCGCGGCCTGGGCGGCGACTACGAGGAGGTCTTCCTCCCGCTCTACGGCGCCCACCAGGCGCACAACGCCGCCGTGGCGCTCGCCGCCGTCGAGGCGTTCTTCGGGATCGGCGCGCAGCACTCCCGCACGCTGGACATCGACACCGTGCGCCGGGCGTTCGCCTCCGTGAGCTCCCCGGGCCGGCTCGAGGTCGTCCGCCGCAGCCCCACGGTCGTGCTGGACGCCGCGCACAACCCCGCGGGTGCCCGGGTGACCGCCGACGGCGTCACCGAGGCCTTCGGTTTCAGCCGTCTCGTCGGCGTCGTGGGCACCAGCGCCGACAAGGACGTGCGCGGCCTGCTGGAGGCCTTCGAGCCGATCTTCGCCGAGGTGGTCGTCACCCGGAACTCCACCCCGCGCGCCATGGACGTGGACGAGCTGGCGGCCCTGGCCGTCGAGGTCTTCGGCGCCGAGCGGGTCCAGGTCGAGCCGCGGCTCGACGACGCCCTGGAGGCCGCGATCACCCTCGCGGAGGAGGAGGGCGAGTACGCGGGCGCGGGTGTGCTCGTGACCGGTTCGGTGATCACGGTCGGCGAGGCCCGGCTGCTGCTGGGAAGGGGCTGACATGCGGACGCTGTGCGCGAGCACTCTGATCGGTGAATTCTTCGTCATCGGATTCGCCGGTCTGGTGGCCATGCAGACCTCGCACTTGTCCACGGGCACGGTGTGGGCGGTGAGCGGCACGGCGATGGTGCTCAGCGTGCTGCTGTGCGGCGTGATCACGCGCCCGGGCGGCGTCGTGCTGGGCTGGGCGCTGCAGATCGGCCTGATCGCCAGCGGTCTGGTCGTCCCGATGATGTTCATCCTCGGGGTCGTCTTCGCCGCTCTGTGGTGGGCCGCGGTGCACTTCGGCCGCAAGGTCGACGAGGCCAGGGCCCGCTTCGCGGCCTCGGCCGAGGCCCAGGGCGCGTCCTGACCGCCTCCCGCGGTCCGGTTGTGGGCGGGCGGGGGCGTCCCTGTACCCTTCGCCCCACCGCATCTTTCGCCTGCCCGCAAGGAGCCGCAGTATGAGCCAGCGCACCCTCGTCCTCCTCAAGCCCGACGCGGTCGCTCGGCACCTGGTCGGCGAGATCATCGCCCGCATCGAGCGCAAGGCCGGCTGGACGATCAGCGCGCTGGAACTGCGCACCCTGGACCGGGCCACGCTGGAGCAGCACTACGCCGAGCACATCGGCCGCGAGTTCTACGAGCCGCTGATGGGCTTCATGGCCTCCGGCCCGGTCGTGGCCATGGTCGTCGAGGGCGAGCGCGTCATCGAGGGCGTCCGGGCGCTGGCGGGCCCGACCGACCCCATCTCGGCCGCTCCCGGCTCCATCCGTGGTGACTTCGGCACCATCACGCGCGAGAACCTCATCCACGCCTCGGACTCCGAGGAGTCCGCCCAGCGGGAAATCAAGATTTTCTTTCCCGGCCTCGCCTGATAGTCGATCAGGGGAACGTCCATTCTGATCAGGGGCGACCGATTTTCTTTTCGGTCGCCCTCTGGCATATGCGCGCCGAACGAGGGAACCTCTCACTCCGACACGACGTCACCATTACTGGGGCCAGCTCGTGTTCCGCCGACAATGGCGGGAGAACCCTCGCGCCGCGTTCGAGTGGGCGAGACTACGATGAAGCCTCCGCGCCCCGCAGCGCACCACACCTGCCGACCTCAAGTAAGCAATCGCTCAAACTGGGAAGGCCAGACGTATCCTCATGGGGAACAACATGTCGTTCATCGGCCGTGACATGGCTGTCGACCTCGGGACCGCCAACACGCTGGTGTACGTCAGAGGCCGCGGGATCGTGCTCAACGAGCCGTCAGTCGTCGCGATCAATACCAACACCGGCGGGATCCTCGCGGTAGGGGCCGAGGCCAAGAAGATGATCGGCCGGACCCCGGGCAACATCGTCGCGGTCCGCCCCCTCAAGGACGGTGTCATCGCCGACTTCGAGATCACCGAGCGGATGCTCCGCTACTTCATCCTCAAAATCCACAAGCGCCGCTGGATGGCCCGCCCGCGCGTCGTGGTCTGCGTGCCCTCCGGTATCACCGGGGTGGAGCGCCGCGCGGTGATCGAGGCCTCCACCCAGGCCGGTGCCCGTCAGGTGCACATCATCGAGGAGCCCATGGCCGCCGCCATCGGCTCCGGTCTCCCCGTCCACGAGGCGACCGGCAACATGGTCGTCGACATCGGCGGCGGTACCACCGAGGTCGCCGTGATCTCCCTCGGCGGCATCGTCACCGCGCAGTCCATCCGGGTCGCCGGCGACGAGCTGGACAACGCGATCATCCAGCACATCAAGAAGGAGTACTCGCTCCTGCTGGGCGAGCGCACCGCCGAACAGATCAAGATCACCATCGGCTCGGCCTACGACCTGGAGCAGGACGAGCACACCGAGATCCGCGGCCGCGACCTGGTCAGCGGCCTGCCCAAGACCGTCGTCATCTCGGCGGCCGAGGTGCGCAAGGCCATCGAGGAGCCGGTCAACTCCATCGTCGACGCGGTCAAGACCACCCTCGACAAGTGCCCGCCGGAGCTCTCGGGTGACGTGATGGACCGCGGGATCGTTCTCACCGGCGGCGGCGCTCTCCTGCGCGGCCTCGACGAGCGGCTGCGCCGCGAGACCGGTATGCCGATCCACATCGCCGAGGACCCGCTGGACTCCGTCGCCCTGGGTTCCGGCAAGTGCGTGGAGGAGTTCGAGGCCCTCCAGCAGGTGCTGGACGCCCAGCCCCGCCGGTAGGGGCGCGCGCCCCCGGCGCACGCCGCGCCGAGGGCACTCAAACAACCTGATATACAGGCAGAACGCTTCCGACGACCGCTCGGTCCCGCAGCCGGGCGGTCCCACGAGAAGGGCACGCCGCCGCACGTGAGGGACACACGAGAGAGCCGGCTGCTGCTGGTGCTGCTGATCGCGATCGCCTTCGCGCTGATCACGGTCGACATCCGCGGTGGTGAGCAGTCCCCGCTCGACGGCCCCCGGCACGCCGCCGCCTCGGTCTTCGGCCCGGTCGAGGAGGGCGTGGCCGCCGCCGTCGACCCGGTCGGCGACGCGATCGCCGCCGTCCGGGACTCCGGCGAGCGCAGCGGCCGCATCTCCGAGCTGGAGCGCGAGAACACCGCCCTCAAGCAGCGGCTGGGCAGCGACGACCGCAACCGCGGCCGGCTGCGCGAGCTGGACGCCATGCTCAAGACCGCCGGGCGCGGCCAGTACGGCATCAAGGGCGCCCAGGTCATCGCCATAGGAGCCGCGCAGGGCTTCTCCTGGACCGTCACCATCGACATCGGCAGCGACGACGGCGTCCGCCGCGACATGACCGTGCTCAACGGCGACGGCCTCGTCGGCCGCGTCACCACCGTCGGTCCCTCGACCGCCACCGTCCTGCTCGCCAGCGACCCCAAGTTCACCGTCGGCACCCGCATGGAGAAGACCGGCGAACTCGGCTTCGCCAACGGCCAGGGCGACCGCTCGCTGCGCGTCGAACTCCTCAACGGCAAGGCCACCGTCCACGAGGGCGACCGCCTGGTCACCTTCGGCTCCAGCCGCGACAAGCCCTTCGTCGCCGGCGTCCCCGTCGGCGTGGTGACCCGGGTCGATCCGGCCGGCGGCGGGCTGACCCGCACCCTCCAGGTCCGCCCGTTCGTCGGCTTCAGCAAGCTCGATCTCGTCGGCGTCGTCGTCCAGGCGCCCCGCGAGGACCCCCGCGACACCGTCCTGCCGCCCAAACCGGAAGCCCCCAAACCCGCCCCCACCGTGACCGTCACCGTCACCCCCTCCCCGAGTGCCAAACCCCAGGACTGATCGATGCGCCTGAACCGGATCCTGCTCTCGTCCGCGCTCGTGGTGGTGGCCCTCGTCGTCCAGGTGAGCGTCTTCGCCCGGCTCCACCTCCCCGGTGCCGTCCCCGACCTGCTGCTGCTCGTCGTCGTCGGCCTCGCCCTGGTCTACGGGCACACCGCCGGCGCCCTGGTCGGCTTCGGTGCCGGCCTGCTCGCCGACATCGCCCCGCCCGCCGACCACGCCACCGGCCGCTACGCCCTGGTGCTCTGCCTGATCGGCTACCTGGTCGGCCTGGCCCGGCCGGAGAACGGACAGCTCCGCTCGGCCACCGTGCCCATGCTGGCCGTCGTCGGCGCGGCGGTCGCCTCCACCCTGCTCTACGCGGGCGTCGGCTCCCTCGTCGGCGACACCGCGGCCCGCCATGTGGGCCTGACCGGGCTGGTGTTCACCGCCGCCCTGTACGACCTGCTGCTGGCGCCGTTCACGGTGCCGCTCGTCATGGCCGTCGCCCGGCGCACCGTCTCCGACCCGCTCACCGGGGACGGCACGACCGTCGCCGCGACCGGCGACGGCGGCTACCCGCGCCGCGCCGGGGGCTTCCGGTCGGGCCGGGTGAGCCGGCTGAACCGCCGGAGCCGGCTGGGCGTGCGGACCGGCCGGATGGGCACCACGCGCACCGGGCTGATGCCCCGGCCCGCCAAGCGGATCAAGGGGGTCAAGCGGCTGTGAGCAACCTCCCGGAGACCGGGCGGACCTCGCGCATCACCATCCGGCTGGTCGTCATCCAGATCCTCGTCGTCTCGCTCCTGCTGACCCTCGGCGGGCGGCTGTGGTACCTCCAGATCCGCAACGGCGACCAGTACACCGCCGAGGCCGCCGACAACCACATCCAGCAGGTCGTGGCCCCCGCCACCCGCGGCTCGATCCTCGACGCGCGCGGCGTGCCGCTCGCCGACAACGAGACCCGGCTGGTGGTCTCCGCCAGCCGCACCGATCTGATGAAGATGAAGGACAAGGGCAGGACCGTGCTGGCCCGGCTCGCCGCCGTCCTGGGGCTCAAGCCCGAGGAGGTCGCCGCCAAGGTCCGGCTGTGCGACGCCAGGACGCCCAAGCCCTGCTGGGCCGGCTCGCCCTACCAGCCCATCCCCATCACCGACGAGGCCACCACCCAGCAGGCCCTGCAGATCCGTGAGCGCCAGGAGGACTTCCCCGGCATCACCGCGGAGCCCACGGCCGTGCGCCGCTACCCCGGCCCGGGCGGCTCCAACACCGCGCAGGTCCTCGGCTACCTCTCGCCCGTCACCGACGACGAGATCGCCAAGGCCAAGGGCGGCCGCTCCCCGCTGCTGCGCTCCGACCAGATCGGCCGCTCCGGGCTGGAGCGGCAGTACGACTCCGAGCTGCGCGGCAAGGCCGGCGTCACCCGCTACGAGGTGGACAACCTCGGCCGCGTCATCGGCAAGGCCAGGAGCGACAAGGCCGTCCCCGGCGCCAACATCGTCACCAGCGTCGACGCGCGGGTGCAGGCCATAGCGGAACGCGAGCTGGACCAGGCCATGAAGGACGCCCGCAAGGAGATCGACCGGAACACGGGCGTCCCCTACAAGGCCGACTCCGGCGCCGTGGTGGTGATGGAGTCGAAGACCGGCCGCGTCGTGGCCATGGCCTCCAACCCCACCTACGACCCCAACGCCTGGGTCGGCGGCATCTCGGCCAAGGACTACCAGGCCCTCACCGGCAAGGACTCCGACTACCCGCTGCTCAACCGGGCCATCCAGGGCCAGGCGGCGCCGGGCTCCATCTTCAAGGTCATCTCCACCACGGCGGCCGTCCAGGCCGGATACGACTTCAACGGCAGCTACAACTGCTCCAGCGCGTACAGCATCGGCGGACAGGTCTTCAAGAACTTCGAGTCCAAGGGCTACGGGGCCATCAACCTCGGGCGGGCGCTGGAGGTCTCCTGCGACACCGTCTTCTACGACCTGGCCTACCGCCAGTGGCAGAAGGACGGCGGCAACAAGCCCAAGCACCCGGCCGACTGGTTCTACAAGACCGCCCACCAGTTCGGTCTCGCCAAGGAGACCGGCATCGACCTCCCCAACGAGGTCCGCGGCCGGGTCCCGGACCGCGAGTGGAAGAAGCGCTACTGGGAGGCCAACAAGGACACCTGGTGCAAGCAGGGCGACAAGGACGACAGCTACGCCGGGAAGATCGCCAAGGAGAACTGCGAGTCCGGCATGCGGATGCGCGCCGGTGACTCCGTCAACTACTCCATCGGCCAGGGCGACACCCTCGTCACCCCCATCCAGATGGCCACCATCTACGCCGCCATCAGCAATGGCGGCACCCTCTGGAACCCCACCGTCGGCAAGGCCGTCATCAGCCCCGACGGCACCCGCGTCCACGAGATCAAGCCGACGTCCCACGGCAAACTGCCGTTCGACGGGCGGACCCGGGACCAGATCGACGCCGCCCTCGCCGGCGTGGCCACCAAGGGCACCGCCGCCTGGCGGTTCGAGGGCTGGCCGCAGAAGCAGATCGCCATGCACGCCAAGACCGGCACCGCCGAGGTCTACGGCAAGCAGACGACCTCCTGGTTCGCCACCTACACCGACGACTACACGGTCGTGATGACGATCTCCCAGGGCGGCACCGGCTCCGGCGCCTCCGGACCCGCCGTCCGCAAGATCTACAACGCCCTCTACGGCGTCGACGAGAAGGGCGGCATCGACGAGAAGCGGGCCCTGCTCCCGCGTCCCGAGAGCAAACTGCCGAAGATCGAGAAGGACGGCACCATCGAGGCCCAGCCCATCGCCTCGCCCACGCCCACCCCCTCGGCCTCCGCGTCGGACGGCTCCTCGCCGCCCGCCTCGGCACCCCCCTCGCCGGAGGAGTACCCGGCCTCGCCCGAAGAGTCCCCGTCCCGGAAGGAGGACGACGACCGGTGAGTACCGCCGGCGGCTACCGCGTACGCCGCTTCACCCCCGAGCGGGGCACCTGGTCCAGGCTCACCGCCCGGGACTCCGTCCTGCGCCGGCTGGACTGGGTCATGCTGCTCGCCGCCCTCGCCCTGTCCGGCATCGGCACCCTGCTCGTCTACTCCGCCACCCGCAACCGCACCGAGCTCAACCAGGGCGATCCGTACTACTTCCTGCTGCGCAACATCCTCAACACCGGCATCGGGCTGGCCCTCGCCATCGGCGCGGTCTGGGTCGGCCACCGGGCGCTGCGCGGCGCCGTGCCCATCCTCTACGGCATCTCGGTGCTCTTCGTCCTCGCCGTGCTCACCCCGCTCGGCGCGACCATCAACGGCGCCCGCTCCTGGATCCAGCTCGGCGGCGGCTTCTCCATCCAGCCCTCCGAGTTCACGAAGATCACCATCACGCTGGGCATGGCGATGCTGCTGGCCGGCAAGGTCGACGCCGGCGACCGCAAACAGCCCGACCACCGCACTGTCATGGAGGCCCTCGGGCTGGCCGCCCTACCCATCGTGATCATCCTGCTGATGCCCGACCTGGGCTCCGTCATGGTGCTGGTGATCATCGTGCTGGCCGTGCTGCTCGCCTCCGGCGCCTCCAACCGCTGGATCGCCGGGCTCATCGGCACCGGCGTCATCGGCTGCGTCCTCGTCTGGCAGCTGGGCGTCCTCGACGAGTACCAGATCAACCGCTTCGCCGCCTTCGCCAACCCCGCCCTCGACCCGGCCGGCGTCGGGTACAACACCAACCAGGCCCGTATCGCCATCGGCTCCGGTGGCCTCACCGGCTCCGGCCTCTTCCACGGCTCCCAGACCACCGGCCAGTTCGTGCCCGAGCAGCAGACCGACTTCATCTTCACCGTGGCCGGCGAGGAGCTCGGCTTCGTCGGCGCCGGCACCATCATCGTCCTGCTGGGCGTGGTGCTCTGGCGGGCCTGCCGCATCGCCCGGGAGACCACCGAGCTCTACGGCACCATCGTGGCCGCCGGGATCATCGCCTGGTTCGCCTTCCAGAGCTTCGAGAACATCGGCATGACCCTCGGCATCATGCCCGTCACCGGCCTCCCGCTGCCCTTCGTCTCCTACGGCGGATCGTCGATGTTCGCCGCCTGGATAGCGGTCGGCCTCCTCCAGTCGATCAAGGCACAGCGCCCGATGTCCGCCTGAACCGGCCCGAGGCCGTACCAGCGGTCGCAAAAGCGCCCTGGTCGGCCGGGCCGTCGGCCACTAGATTCGGCTTCATGGCGGACACCGTGAGAGAGATCGAGCGGAAGTACGAGGCCGCGGACGGCGCGGACGGCCCGGCCCGGCTCCCGGACCTGACCGGCGTCGCGCCCGTCGCGCGCGTCGCCGACCGGGGAACGGCCGAGCTCGACGCCGTCTACTACGACACCGCCGACCACCGCCTCGCCGCGGCCGGCATCACCCTCCGCCGCCGCACGGGCGGCGACGACGCCGGCTGGCACCTCAAACTGCCGGTCGCCCCCGGGGTACGGGACGAGATCCGCGCCCCCCTGACCGCCGGGGTGCCGCGCGCCCTGGCCGCCCTGGTCCGCTCCCGGACCCGCGAGCACACCCTGCTGCCCGTCATCCGCCTGGTCACCCGGCGCGAGACCCGCCACCTCCTCGACGCGGACGGCACCCCGCTCGCCGAGGCCGTCGCCGACACGGTGACCGCCACCCGCCTCGCCGACGGCGGGGCCACCGCCCGCTGGACCGAGGTCGAGGTCGAGCTCGTCCCGGACGGCGACCCCGCCCTCCTCGACACCCTGGAACCGCACCTGCGCGCGGCCGGGCTGCGCCCCGCCAAGGCCCCGAGCAAGCTGGCCCGGGCCCTGGCCGAGACCGGGGTGAAGCTCCCCGAGCGGGCCGTGGCCGGACCGCCGCCGCGCGACGCCGACGCCGGCGCGCACATCCTGGCCTTCCTGCGCGAGCAGGTCGAGGCCGTGGTCGCCCTCGACCCCGGCGCCCGCCGCGGCACCGAGGACGCGGTCCACCGGATGCGCGTCGCCACCCGCCGGCTGCGCGGCGCCTTCCGCACGTACCGCAAGGTCCTCGACCGCCGGGTCACCGACCCGCTGGGCGCGGAGCTCAGGTGGCTGGCCGCCGAGCTCGGCGTCGACCGCGACCGCGAGGTCCTGGCCGAACGCCTGCGCGAGCGCCTCGACGAGGTGCCGCGCGCCCTGGTCCACGGACCCGTCCGGGCCCGGCTGCGCCGCTGGTCCACCGGCAACCGCGCCGGCTCCCGCCGCCGGCTGACCGCCGTCCTGGACGGCGGGCGCTATCTGGCCCTCCTCGACGCCCTCGACGCCCTCCTCGCCGACCCGCCGCTGCGCCCCGCCGCCGCGAAGCCGCCGCGCCCGGTCCTGGCCAAGGCCGTCCTGGGCGACTACGGCCGGCTCGCCGGCCGGGTCGAGCACGCCCTGGCCACGGATCCCGGCCAGGACCGCGACCTGGCGCTGCACGACGCCCGCAAGGCGGCCAAGCGCGCCCGGTACGCGGCGGAGGCGGCGACGCCCGCGCTGGGCGGCGCGGCCCGGCGGTTCGCCCAGCAGATGAAGGCCCTCCAGACCCTGCTGGGCGACCACCAGGACAGCGTCATGGCCCGGGGTGCCCTGCGGACCGTGGCCGCCGAGGCGGAGGCCGCGGGCGAGCCGTCCTTCACCTTCGGCGTCCTCCACGGCCGCGAGGAGCGGCGCGCGGCCGACGACGAGCGGGAGCTGCCCGGGTTGTGGGCGAAGGTCTCGGACGAGCGGTACCGGGAGGGGCTCGCGGCCTGATCCGCCCCCGCCGGAGGGCCCCGGGGAAGATCGCGTACGAGGGTCGGCGCGCGGCACGTTACGCTTGAGAGTCGCCCTGTGCCCGCTCACGAAGGTTCGCCCCAGATGACTGCCGAATCGGTCTTCCCACAGCTCGAGGCCCTGCTCCCGCATGTGCAGAAGCCCATCCAGTACGTCGGCGGAGAGCTCAACTCCACGGTCAAGCCCTGGGAGGAGTGCGACGTCCGCTGGTGCCTGATGTACCCGGACGCCTACGAGGTCGGGCTCCCCAACCAGGGCGTCATGATCCTCTACGAGGTCCTCAACGAGCGCCCGGGCGTCCTCGCCGAGCGCACCTACAGCGTGTGGCCGGACCTCGAGGAGCTCATGCGTGAGCACAAGGTGCCGCAGTTCACCGTCGACAGCCACCGTCCGGTCGGCGCGTTCGACGTCTTCGGCCTGAGCTTCTCCACCGAGCTCGGCTACACCAACATGCTCACGGCCCTGGACCTCGCCGGCATCCCGATGGAGTCCAAGGACCGTACCGTCGACGACCCGATCGTCCTGGCCGGCGGTCACGCGGCGTTCAACCCCGAGCCCATCGCGGACTTCATCGACTGCGCGGTGATCGGCGACGGCGAGCAGGCCGTCCTGGAGATCACCGAGATCGTCCGGGCCTGGAAGGCCGAGGGCCGTCCCGGCGGCCGCGACGAGGTGCTGCTGCGCCTGGCCCGTACGGGCGGGGTCTACGTGCCGCGCTTCTACGACGTCGAGTACCTGCCCGACGGCCGCATCGCGCGCGTCGTCCCGAACCGCTCCGGCGTGCCGTGGCGCGTGTCCAAGCACACCGTCATGGACCTCGACGAGTGGCCGTACCCGAAGCAGCCGCTGGTGCCGCTCGCGGAGACGGTGCACGAGCGGATGTCGGTGGAGATCTTCCGCGGCTGCACCCGCGGCTGCCGTTTCTGCCAGGCCGGCATGATCACGCGCCCCGTGCGGGAGCGAAGCATCACCGGCATCGGCGAGATGGTGGACCGGGGTCTGAAGGCGACCGGCTTCGAGGAGGTCGGCCTGCTCTCGCTCTCCTCCGCCGACCACACCGAGATCGGCGACATCGCCAAGGGCCTGGCCGACCGGTACGAAGAGGACAAGATCGGCCTCTCCCTGCCGTCGACCCGCGTCGACGCGTTCAACGTCGACCTCGCGAACGAGCTGACCCGCAACGGCCGCCGTTCCGGTCTGACGTTCGCCCCCGAGGGCGGCTCCGAGCGCATGCGCAAGGTCATCAACAAGATGGTCTCGGAGGAGGACCTCATCCGGACCGTCGCGACGGCCTACGGCAACGGCTGGCGCCAGGTGAAGCTGTACTTCATGTGCGGCCTGCCGACCGAGACCGACGAGGACGTGCTCCAGATCGGCGACATGGCGGTCAACGTGATCGCCAAGGGCCGTGAGGTGTCGAAGTCCAACGACATCCGCTGCACCGTCTCCATCGGCGGTTTCGTGCCCAAGCCGCACACCCCGTTCCAGTGGGCGCCGCAGCTCTCCGCCGAGGAGACCGACGCCCGTCTGCAGAAGCTCCGCGACAAGATCCGCGGTGACAAGAAGTACGGCCGTTCGATCGGTTTCCGCTACCACGACGGCAAGCCCGGCATCATCGAGGGCCTGCTCTCGCGCGGCGACCGCCGCGTGGGCGCGGTCATCCGCGCGGTCTACGAGGACGGCGGCCGCTTCGACGGCTGGCGCGAGCACTTCAGCTACGACCGCTGGATGAAGTGCGCCGAGACGACGCTGCCCGAGCAGGGCGTGGACGTCGCCTGGTACACCACGCGCGAGCGCACCTACGAGGAGGTCCTGCCCTGGGACCACCTGGACTCCGGTCTGGACAAGGACTGGCTCTGGGAGGACTGGCAGGACGCGCTCGACGAGACCGAGGTCGAGGACTGCCGCTGGACCCCGTGCTTCGATTGCGGCGTTTGCCCGCAAATGGACACGTCCATCCAGATCGGCCCGACGGGCAGGAAGCTGCTCCCCCTGTCGGTAGTCAAGTAGTACATACGATCGAACAGGGGCCCTGCCGGGTTGGCGGGGCCCCTGTTGCACGTACTCTAGGTAGCAGTACGACCGCACTCACGAAGGACAAGACCCCTGGGCAAGCGACAGCCCGAAGGCCCGCCGCCCGCACCTGTGGTGCAGCGCATCCGTTTGCGCTACACCAAGCGCGGCCGCCTCCGGTTCACCAGCCACCGCGACTTCCAGCGCGCGTTCGAGCGGGCGCTGCGCCGCTCCGCGGTGCCCATGGCCTACTCGGCGGGTTTCACCCCGCACCCCAAGGTCTCCTACGCCAATGCCGCACCCACCGGCACGGGCAGTGAGGCCGAGTATCTGGAGATCCAGCTCGCCGAGACGCGGGACCCCGCGCGCCTGCGCGAGCTGCTCGACGCGTCGCTGCCGGACGGGCTCGACATCACCGACGCGGTGGAGGCCCACACCTCCTCCTTCGCCGACCGCCTGGAGGCGTCGGTGTGGGAGCTGCGGCTGGAGGGCGTCGCGCCCGAGGACGCCGAGAAGGCCGTGGCGGCCTTCCTGGCGGCGGAGACCGTCGAGGTCCAGCGCCGGACGAAGAACGGCGTGCGGACCTTCGACGCGCGAGGTGCCGTGGTCCGACTCGAGGCACTGGGCGCCCCGGCCGATAGGCTCGGCGACGGTGCCTGTGCGATACTGCGGCTGGTTGTTCGGCACGCCACACCCGCCGTTCGACCCGACGACGTCCTGTCCGGGCTCCGCGCCACGGCCGACCTGGCGCCGCCGGTCCCCGCTGCGGTGACCAGGCTGGCGCAGGGGCCGCTCGACGATGAGACCGGCACGGTGACCGATCCGCTCGCGCCCGACCGCGACGCCGCCCCGGCCGCTCCTACCACGGCCGCCGGGCCGAGCGCCGCGCAGCAGGTGCCGGACGGTCCCGCGTAGGGACGGCCGTCGAAGCGCCGCCGCGCCACCAGGGAGCCACCCGGTCCGGCAGGCGCACTGACCAGGAGACTTTCGCCGGTGCCGTGACACTCGGACCCGGCGAGCGAGACGACAGCTCCCGTGCGGCGACCGCGCCCCGGACGGCGGTACCGCGCTCATCACGCGGACCGGCGGGTCGGACCACGACGCGGCGCCCGGGAGCGTGACGGGAGAACCGCCCGCATGCTCGAATCCATTGAGCCCAGCGAGTCCGGGACCGCGCAGAGCGTTCCCGGCAACCACAACGCCGACGACAGCCCCAGCGACACGCTGCCGCCGCGTCGCCGACGCCGTGCGGCGTCCCGCCCGGCCGGTCCGCCGGCCGCGGAGACGGCCGTGACGGCCGACGCCGAGGCCGAGCCGGCCGCCGAGGCCGCCGCGCCGAAGACCCCGGCGCGCCCGCGCCGCCGTGTCACCCGCAAGGCGACCGCGTCCGCCGCCGCCGAGACCGCTCCGGAGACCCCCGCCGAGCCGGCCGCCGAGGCCGTGGCCGAGGAGGCGCCGGCGCGTCCGCGTCGTCGTGCCACCCGTAAGGCGACGGCTCCGGCCGGTGCCCCGCAGGCCGCCGAGGCCGCTCCGGAGGCCGTGCCGGCCGCCGAGCCGGTCGCCGAGGCCGCCCCCGCCGAGGAGAAGCCCGCCCGTACGCGCCGCCGTGCCACCCGCAAGGCGACCGCCCCCGCCGGCGCTCCGCAGCCCGCCGAGGAGACCCCCGCCGAGCCGGCCGCCGAGGCCGTCGCGGAGGAGGCGCCGGCGCGTCCGCGTCGTCGTGCCACCCGTAAGGCGACGGCTCCGGCCGGTGCCCCGCAGGCCGCCGAGGCCGCTCCGGAGGCCGCCGTGGCCCCCGAGGCCGCGCCGGCCGAGGAGGCCGCGAAGCCCGCTCGTACGCGTCGCCGCGCCACCCGTGCCGTGTCCGCGCCGAAGGCCGAGCCGGTCGTCGCCGAGGAGACCGCCGAGGAGACCGCCGAGGAGGAGACCGAGGCCGAGGCCGCCGTGGAGGCCGCGCCGGTCGAGGAGGCCGCGAAGCCCGCTCGTACGCGCCGTCGCGCCACCCGTGCCGTGTCCGCGCCGAAGGCCGAGCCGGTCGTCGCCGAGCCCGCCGCCGAGGAGATCGCGGAGGAGGAGACCGAGGCCGAGGAGGCCGTCGCCCCCGCCGCCGAGGTCCCGGCCGCCAAGCCGGCCCGTACGCGTCGCCGTGCCACCCGTGCCGTGACCTCCCCGACCGGGGAGCCGCTGGCCGCCGCGCCGCTCGTGGCCGAGGAGACCGCGGCCGTCGCCGAGATCGCCGAGAGCGCTCCCGCGATCGCCGAGGCCGCCGAGGAGGCCCCGAAGCCGGTCCGCACCCGCCGCCGCGCCACCCGCCAGGCCGCCGCCGCGGCCCCGGCCGCGGAGGAGCGCCCGGCCGAGGAGGCCGCGCCCGCGCGCGGTCGCCGCCGTGCCGTGCGCCCGCCGACCGCCGTGTTCCAGGCGCCCGTGTTCGCCGAGCCGATGTTCCAGACGCCGGAGACCGCCGCCGCCGCGGCCGCCGCCGCTGCCGCCGAGGTGCGCGAGCAGGAGCCGGAGCGCGAGGAGGAGCGCGTCGTCGAGGCCGAGCGCCCCGCCGGCCGTCGTCGCCGCCGTCGCCGTGGCGAGCCCGCCGAGGCCGCCCCGGCCCCGGTCGAGGCCGTCGTCGCCCCGGTCGAGGCCGTCGCCCCCGTCGAGGAGGAGCCGGAGGCCGCCGAGGAACCCGAGGACGCCGCGTACGAGGACGAGGAGCAGGGCGAGCGCCCGTCGCGCCGCCGTCGTCGCGGTGGCCGTCGCCGTCGCCGTGGTGAGGCCGCCGAGGCCGAGCTGGAGGCCGGCGAGGAGGAGGCCGAGGAGGCCGCCGAGGCCGAGGAGCCGGAGGAGGTCGAGGAGGAGGCCGGTGTGTCCGCCTCCGCGGGCAGCCGTCGCCGTCGCCGCCGTCGCCGCCGCAGCGGTGAGGCCATGGAGACCGAGCCGGGTGCCGACGAGCCGGAGCGCACGGTCGTCAAGGTCCGCGAGCCGCGCAAGCGCGAGGAGCGGGAGCCGGGCACCGGCTTCGACGAGGTCCAGTCCATCAAGGGCTCGACCCGTATGGAGGCGAAGAAGCAGCGCCGCCGCGAGGGTCGTGAGCAGGGCCGCCGCCGGGTGCCGATCATCACCGAGGCCGAGTTCCTGGCCCGCCGTGAGGCCGTCGAGCGCGTGATGGTGGTCCGTGAGAACGGCGACCGCACCCAGATCGCGGTCCTCGAGGACAACGTCCTGGTGGAGCACTTCGTCAACAAGGAGCAGGCCACCAGCTACGTCGGCAACGTCTACCTGGGCAAGGTCCAGAACGTCCTGCCGTCGATGGAGGCCGCCTTCGTCGACATCGGCAAGGGCCGCAACGCCGTGCTGTACGCGGGCGAGGTCAACTTCGAGGCGCTCGGCATGGGCAACGGCCCGCGCCGCATCGAGTCCGCCCTGAAGTCCGGCCAGTCCGTGCTCGTCCAGGTCACCAAGGACCCGATCGGCCACAAGGGCGCCCGCCTGACCAGCCAGGTCTCCCTGCCCGGCCGCTACCTGGTCTACGTGCCCGAGGGCTCGATGACCGGCATCAGCCGCAAGCTGCCCGACACCGAGCGCGCGCGTCTGAAGCAGATCCTCAAGAAGATCGTCCCCGAGGACGCGGGCGTCATCGTGCGCACCGCCGCCGAGGGCGCGAGCGAGGACGAGCTGCGCCGTGACGTCGAGCGGCTGCAGGCGCAGTGGGAGGAGATCCAGAAGAAGTCGAAGCAGATCTCGACGAGCTCGCCGAGCCTGCTGTACGGCGAGCCGGACATGACCGTCCGGGTCGTGCGCGACATCTTCAACGAGGACTTCTCGAAGGTCATCGTCAGCGGTGACACCGCCTGGGAGACCGTCCACGGCTACGTCTCGCACGTCGCCCCCGACCTGGCCGACCGGCTGCAGAAGTGGACGTCGGACGTCGACGTCTTCGCCACGTACCGGATCGACGAGCAGCTGATGAAGGCGCTGGACCGCAAGGTCTGGCTGCCCAGCGGCGGTTCGCTCGTCATCGACCGGACCGAGGCGATGGTCGTCGTCGACGTCAACACCGGCAAGTTCACCGGCCAGGGCGGCAACCTGGAGGAGACGGTCACCAGGAACAACCTGGAGGCGGCCGAGGAGATCGTGCGTCAGCTGCGGCTGCGCGACCTCGGCGGCATCATCGTGATCGACTTCATCGACATGGTGCTGGAGTCCAACCGGGACCTGGTGCTGCGGCGCCTGCTGGAGTGCCTGGGCCGGGACCGTACGAAGCACCAGGTCGCCGAGGTGACCTCGCTGGGTCTGGTCCAGATGACGCGCAAGCGTGTCGGCCAGGGCCTGCTGGAGTCGTTCTCCGAGTCCTGCGTCCACTGCAACGGCCGCGGCGTGATCGTCCACATGGACCAGCCGGCGACCACGGGCGGTGGCGGTGGCGGCGGCAAGCGCGGCCGCAAGAAGGGCAAGGGCGCCGTCGAGGCCGCCGAGGCCGCGCCGGTGACCGAGGTCGAGGAGGCCCCCGAGGCCGTCGAGGCTCCCGAGCTGGAGCCGGTGACGGTGGCCGAGGCGGAGCTGGTGCCGTCGGTCGGCGGTGACGAGGAGTGGTTCGGCAGCCCGGCCGAGGCCGAGGCCGCCGCGCGCCGCGGTGGCCGTACGCGCCGCCGGGCGACCCGCAAGGCGTCCGCTCCGGCGGGTGCCCCGGCGGCCGCTCGGGAGCCGGAGGCCGTCGTCGGGACGCCCGTCCCGGCCCCGGCCGAGACCGTCGCCGAGGTCGTGGAGCCCGTCGCTCCGCTCGCGGAGGCCGTCGTGGAGGCCGTCGTGGAGCCGGAGCCGGCGCCCGCGCCGGTCGCCGAGCCCGAGGCCGCCCCGGTCGCCGAGACCGCCGCTCCGGCGCGTCCGCGGCGTCGGGCGACCCGCAGGGCGTCCGCTCCGGCGGGCTCGCCCACGGGTGCCGAGGACGCGGCCGTGGTCGTCGTCAGCGCGCCCGCCGCCGAGCCGGTGGCCGCCGAGCCGGTCGTCGCCGAGCAGCCGGCGGAGGAGCCCGCGGTGGAGTCCGTGGTGGAGGCCGAGGAGGCCCCCGCCAAGAAGACGACCCGCAAGACGGCCGCCAAGAAGGCTCCGGCGAAGAAGGCCACGGCCAAGAAGGCGACGGCGAAGAAGACCGCCACCGCCAAGAAGGCCACGGCCAAGAAGACGGTGGCGAAGAAGGCCACCACCGCCAAGAAGGCCACCACCAAGAAGGCGGCGGCCAAGAAGACCGCGGCGGCCGCCGAGGCCGCCTCGGAGGCCTGAGAACGACCCGGAGCTCCGGGCCCCGCCACGGGGCCCGGAGCCCGGTTTGACCCCCTGGTCAAGGCCCCGTAACCTTGACCGTCGGCGTCTGTGACGCCACACCCCTGAGCACATACCCTCCCGGCTCCGGTCGGGGGAGGCCGCTCGTCCACTCGGACCGCCACGGGCCCCGGCCCGTGCGAGCGGCTGGCATCAGAGGTCCCGTCTACTAGCGAGAGAGTGAGATCCGCGTGTACGCAGTCGTGCGTAGCGGTGGTCGCCAGCACAAGGTTGCTGTCGGCGACATCGTCGAGGTTGACAAGATTTCCGAGGCCAAGGTGGGCGACTCGGTCGAGCTCTCGACGCTGCTCGTCGTCGATGGCGAGTCCGTCACCAGTGACCCGTGGGTCCTGGCGGGCATCAAGGTCCAGGCCGAGGTCGTGGACCACCACAAGGGTGCCAAGATCGACATCCTGAAGTACAAGAACAAGACCGGTTACCGCAAGCGCATCGGTCACCGCCAGCAGTACACCGCGGTGAAGATCACCGGCATCCCGACGGCTGCGAAGTAAGTAGAGGGGACTGAGACAAGATGGCACACAAGAAGGGCGCATCGTCCACCCGGAACGGTCGCGACTCCAATGCTCAGCGGCTCGGCGTGAAGCGCTTCGGCGGTCAGGTCGTGAGCGCCGGTGAGATCCTGGTCCGCCAGCGTGGCACCCACTTCCACCCGGGCGCCGGTGTCGGTCGCGGCGGCGACGACACCCTGTTCGCGCTGCAGGCCGGTGCGGTGCAGTTCGGCACCCACCGTGGCCGCAAGGTCGTCAACATCGTTCCGGCTGTCTGATCATCTGATCAGTACGCCGTAGAGCGATGAGCGAGGGCGGACCTCGCTTCCCTGCGGGGAAGCGGGTCCGCCCTTGTCGCGTTACAACAGAGACATCCCCATCCCTCCGGCCCGCTCGGCCGGGGGCACCCCCAGGAGGCACACCGCTATGACCACCTTCGTGGACCGCGTCGAGCTGCACGTCGCCGCGGGTAACGGAGGCCACGGCTGCGCCTCCGTACACCGTGAGAAGTTCAAGCCCCTCGGCGGCCCCGACGGCGGCAACGGCGGCCGGGGCGGTGACGTGACCCTGGTCGTCGACCAGTCCGTCACCACGCTCCTCGAGTACCACCACAGCCCGCACCGCAAGGCCACCAACGGCAAGCCGGGCGAGGGCGGCAACCGCTCCGGCAAGGACGGCACGGACCTGGTCCTGCCCGTCCCCGACGGCACCGTCGTGCTGGACAAGCGGGGCAACGTCCTCGCCGACCTCGTCGGCCAGGGCACCACCTACGTGGCGGCCCAGGGCGGCCGCGGCGGCCTCGGCAACGCCGCGCTGGCCTCCGCCCGCCGCAAGGCGCCCGGCTTCGCGCTGCTGGGCGAGCCCGGGCAGGACCAGGACATCGTCCTGGAGCTCAAGACCGTCGCCGACGTGGCGCTGGTCGGCTACCCCAGCGCGGGCAAGTCCTCGCTGATCTCGGTGCTGTCCGCGGCCAAGCCGAAGATCGCGGACTACCCGTTCACCACCCTGGTGCCCAACCTCGGCGTGGTCACCGCCGGCTCGACCGTCTACACCATCGCCGACGTCCCCGGTCTGATCCCGGGCGCCAGCCAGGGCAAGGGCCTGGGCCTGGAGTTCCTGCGGCACGTCGAGCGCTGCTCGGTGCTGGTGCACGTCCTGGACACGGCGACGCTGGAGTCCGAGCGCGACCCGCTGAGCGACCTCGACGTCATCGAGGCCGAGCTCAAGGAGTACGGCGGCCTGGAGAACCGGCCCCGCATCGTCGTCCTCAACAAGATCGACATCCCGGACGGCCAGGACCTGGCTGACATGGTCCGCCCCGACCTGGAGGCCCGCGGCTACCGCGTCCTGGAGGCCTCGGCCGTCTCCCGCCAGGGCCTGAAGGAGCTCTCCTTCGCGCTGGCCGAGATCGTCGCGGAGGCGCGCGCCGCGAAGCCGAAGGAGGAGGCGACCCGCATCGTCATCCGTCCGAAGGCCGTCGACGACGCGGGCTTCACGGTCACCCTGGAGGAGGACGGCATCTACCGCGTGCGCGGCGAGAAGCCGGAGCGCTGGGTGCGCCAGACCGACTTCAACAACGACGAGGCCGTCGGCTACCTGGCGGACCGTCTCAACCGCCTCGGCGTCGAGGACGAGCTGATGAAGGCCGGTGCCCGTGCGGGCGACGGCGTCGCCATCGGCTCCGAGGAGAACGCGGTCGTCTTCGACTGGGAGCCCACGATGGCCGCCGGCGCGGAGATGCTGGGCCGCCGTGGCGAGGACCACCGCCTCGAGGCGCCGCGCCCGGCCGCGCAGCGCCGTCGCGACCGCGACGCGGAGCGCGACGAGGCGGCGCAGGAGTACGAGGGCTTCAACCCGTTCGGCGGCTAGTGGCCGTACGCGGCCCGTACGGCGCCCCGTACGGGCCGCGTGGGCCCGGCCCCGTGCCGGAGCGCCCCGGCGCCGTACGGAACGCGCCACGGGCGATGTGCCCCGCATGACGAAGGCCCCCGGGAGGAGAACCTCCCGGGGGCCTTCGTCATGTGCGGTGCCGTGCGGTGCTAGGCGGCCGTGACCGGCTCGTCCGAGGTCCCGGCGGCGCGGGGCGCGGGGATGTCGGAGGCGCGGGCGTCCATCCGGGCCCGGCGCTCGTCCGCCTCGGCGCACAGCGCCAGCGCGGCCGCGTTGAAGCGGACCAGCGACGGCGGGTCGGACGGGCCGAGCAGCTGGACCTTCAGCTCGGCGCGGGCGTCGGCGAGACCGTCCAGCGCGGGGTCGCGGACGGCGGCCAGCAGACCGGCCACCTCACCGGCCTCCGGCGTGATGATCGTCGCGGCGCTGACCGTGGGGAAGTTCGCCTTGAACTCCTCCTCGGACATGCCGCTGGTGTTCGCGACGGCGTACGGCTTCTCGCTGATCAGGTAGTCGGACACGACGCTGGAGACGTCGCTGATGAGCAGGTCCGAGACGTTGAAGCAGTTGAAGAGCGCCGGCCGGGCGGTGGTGATGATCTGGTGCTCCCACTCCGGCAGCGAGGCCCAGTAGGCGGCCTCCCAGGCCGCCGTGGCGGCCTCGACGGTCGCGGCGCGGCCCTTCTCCGGGGTGCTCTGCTGCATCATGCGCTCCACCTCGTCCGCACTGTCGCGGAAGGTGCTGGTGGTGAGCGCGTCCAGCTCGGTGGTGCGGCGGGCCAGCTCGGCGGAGGCCTCGGCACCGGGGCGGGCCCCCGAGCGGTGGGTGTTGGCCTCGCGGATCATGGCCTGGATGCGCTCGTTGGCGCGGCCGGCGCGCGGGTCGACGGAGCCGGTCATCGGGTGCGGCTTGTAGAGCAGGCGCACGGCCGGGTCGGCGAGCAGCGCGCGGACGATGTTCTCGCCGGCGAGCATGACCGAGGTGTTGCCGGGGTTGCCGTCCCAGCCCTCCCAGGTGGGGGCGTACAGCACGGTGGTGTACGCGCCGGTGGGCGCGCCGGCGTACGGCGTGATCGGCGCGAGCTGCGGGCGGCCGACCTCCACGACGTCCTTGTCCTCGACGCCGATGTCGGCGAGCTGGTAGCGCTCGCGCGCCGCCGGGCCGGCGACCCAGATCTCGTCGTAGGCCTTGGAGTACGGGTTGCAGCTGGAGAGCTTGTCGCTCTCGCCGTGGTTGATGAAGGCGTGCTTGATCGACGGCATCCGCAGGACCTGCGAGGTCTTACCGGAGTTCGCCGGGTGCAGCATCGTCTTGAGCGAGGACTTCTCCAGGGCCATCAGGTGGACGACCTTGGGGATGCAGATGATCGGCACGTCGGTGGCCTCGATCTTCTGCATCATGAAGCGCTCACGGAGCACGATGACCGGGTTGCCGTCCAGCTCGGCGAGCGTGGAGAGCCACATGTTGGCCTGGTAGGCCGAGGTGGTGCCGCCGGAGAAGTACATGCCGACGGTGGGCTTGTAGTCGGCCAGCCAGCGGTCCAGCCACTCCAGGGCCTGCTGCTCGCGGGCGATGCGCTTCTTGGGGCGCAGCCAGCCGGCGAGGTACAGGGTGCCGCCGAGGGCGAGCAGGAGCGAGACGCCGACGCCGGCACCGGCCCACAGCGGCTTGTCGGTGCCGGCGGTGACCAGCAGACCGGCCGTGGCGGGCACCGCGAAGCGCAGCAGCCGGCGGCCGTGCTGGCGGGCCAGGATGCGCGGCGGGGCGGCCGTCAGGCGCAGCCCGGAGGCGTCGATGTTGCGGGTGAGGAAGGGCAGCGTGCGGGCCCGGCGGACCATGATGGCGGTCGCCTGGCAGGCGAGGTGGGCCGCGTAGAAGAGGGCGAGCCCGGTGACCACCGGGACGTAGCCGCGCAGCGAGCCGTCGCCGTGCAGTCGCACCAGTCCGACGAGGAGCAGCATGTCGCGCAGCAGCTGCCGCACCATGACGTCGAAGCGGATCTTGCCGAGTACGGCGACGAGACCGGGGTCACGGTGTTGCAGGTAGAGGTCGAGCGCGAGGCCCGCCGCCGAGGCGGTGATGAGGAGCGGCACATTGGGCAGCAGCGCGCCGGCGAGCTGGGTGGCGAAGAACACCAGCATCGCGAGCAGCGCCGCGAGCTGTACGGCTCGGCGGGTGGATCCGGCAGAAGGCACTGGACGGGCTCCTGGCAGGAGGGCTAGGGATTCATGGGGGGAACCGTCGTGACGCGCGGAGCCCGCGGTGGACAACGGTCGACCACCGACCGTATGACGGTCGCCGGTCCGGGAGCAATCTTCCCTCACGGCGAGCGGCACAAAATAGGGTCGAACGACCACAATCGCCAGGCGGTAGATTTGCGGGCCTGAGCAGGCACGAACGGTAACGGCGAGCACACAGGGGTGTACGAACGTTGACAGGCGAAGGCGAGCTGGAGGCGGTCCGGCGCGAGGTCGTGGACGCCCGCAGGATCGTGGTCAAGGTGGGGTCCTCCTCCCTCACCACCGCGGGCGGGGGACTGGACGCGGACCGCGTTGACGCGCTGGTCGACACGCTGGCCAAGGCCGGCGGGGACAAGGAGATCGTGCTGGTCTCCTCGGGCGCCATCGCCGCCGGCCTGGCGCCACTGGGCCTGGACCGCCGACCGCGCGACCTGGCCAGGCAGCAGGCCGCCGCCAGCGTCGGCCAAGGGCTGCTCGTCGCCCGTTACACCGCGTCGTTCGCCCGTTACGGCCGCCGGGTCGGGCAGGTGCTGCTGACCACGGACGACACCAGCCGCCGGGCGCACTACCGCAACGCCCGCCGGACCCTGGACCAGCTGCTGGCCATGGGCGCGGTGCCGGTCGTCAACGAGAACGACACGGTCGCCACGGACGAGATCCGTTTCGGTGACAACGACCGGCTGGCGGCCCTCGTGGCCCACCTGGTCCGGGCCGATCTGCTCGTCCTGCTGTCGGACGTCGACGGCCTGTACGACGGCGACCCCTCCCTCCCGGGCACCTCGCGGATCGCCGAGGTGGCCGGTCCCGCGGACCTCGAAGGGGTCTCCATCGGCAGCGCGGGCAAGGCCGGCGTGGGCACCGGCGGCATGGTCACCAAGGTCGAGGCCGCCCGGATCGCGGCCGCCGCCGGCATCCCGGTGGTGCTGACCTCCGCCTCCCAGGCCGCCGACGCCCTCCGGGGCCACACCACGGGCACGTACTTCCACCGCACCGGCCGCCGCTCGGCCGACCGGCTGCTGTGGCTGGCGCACGCCTCCACCCCGCGCGGGGCGCTGACCCTGGACGACGGCGCGGTGCGGGCGGTGATCGAGGGCACGGCCTCGCTGCTGCCGGCGGGCATCGCGTCGGTCGAGGGCGAGTTCAGCGCGGGCGACCCGGTGGAGCTGCGGGACGCCGCCGGGCGGGCCGTGGCGCGCGGGCTGGTCACCTACGACGCGGCGGAGATCCCCCAGCTGCTGGGCCGCTCCACCCGCGATCTGGCGCGCGACCTGGGCCCGGGCTACGAGCGGGAGGTCGTGCACCGCGACGACCTGGTCGTGCTGGGCCGTTGACGGCCGTCGCGCCCGGGCATCACCACCGGGCGGCGTGCCGCCTGGCTGACGGGCGTTACGCAAGGGCGAGAAACGGTCGGTGAGGCAAGCCTTTCCATGGAGCCTTTCCGTAAAACGGTCACGCGGCCGCCCCCGGACTGGTCAACTTTGATGCATGGGGCCGTGATGGACGCACGGCCCCTCGGCACCACGGCTCCGCCGCGCGCGGAGCAGCGAGCAAGGAGGCCGCCGGTGAGACGAGGGCGCCCAGGGGCGCTGCCCCGAGGGACGGCTGGGCGGACACTGACCAGCGTCGGGACAGGCGACACGGGGGACCGGGCAGGGGACGCCGCGCAGGGCGTGGCCGCACGGCTGTGGCACGTCACGCTCAGCGTCTCGGGTGCCGAGGCCCCGCTGGGAGAGGTCCGGCGGGCGCTGGAGCAGCTCGCCCACGACCATCCCTTCCTGCTGACCAGCCGCTACGCCAACGACCACGCCGAGATCCGCTACTGGGAGGAGGCGCGCGACCTCCACGACGCGGCGGCCGTGGCGCTGCGGCTGTGGGGCGAGCACCGCTCGACGGCCCGGCTGCCCCCCTGGGAGATCGTCGGCCTGGAGGTCATCGACCGGGAGACGTACCACCAGCGCGTCGCCGAGGGCTTCGGCCCGCTGCCGGCCACGCCGGTGGGGGTGCATCCGTTCTGACACCGGGGGCCTTCCGGCCCCGGGGACCGGGCCCGGGGCACGGGTCCGGTCCCCCCTCCCCGCGTCTCGCTCCGGTCGTACCGGTCGTCCCGGAGTGTGGAATACCGGATGTCCACCGGCCCGCCGCGGTTAGGCTGCGGCCATGAGCAGTGTCTTCCCCTCGCCCCTCGCCGATCCCATGCCGCAGTCCCCGGTGCTGCGCGCCGCCTATCGCGCCCGCGCCGCGGCCGCCGAGCTGGCGCCGCTGCCACGGTCGGCGAAGGACGAGGCGCTGCTGGCCGTCGCCGACGCGCTGGAGGTCCGCACCCGCGAGATCGTCGAGGCCAACGCCGAGGACGTCGCGAAGGCGCGCGCCGCCGGGACGAGCGAGAGCGTCGTCGACCGGCTCACCCTCACCCCCGAGCGGGTGCGGGCCATCGCCAAGGACGTCCGGGACGTCGCCGCCCTGCCCGACCCCGTCGGCGAGGTGGTGCGCGGCTCCACGCTCCCCAACGGCATCGACCTGCGCCAGGTGCGGGTGCCGCTCGGCGTGGTCGGCATCATCTACGAGGCCCGGCCCAATGTGACGGTCGACGCCGCCGCCCTGTGCCTGAAGTCGGGCAACGCCGTCCTGCTGCGCGGCTCCTCCTCCGCGTACGCCTCCAACACCGCGCTCGTGCGCGTCCTGCGGGACGCGGTGGGCGGCGCCGGGCTGCCGGCGGACGCCGTCCAGCTGGTGCCGGGCGAGAGCCGGGAGTCGGTGCGCGAGCTGATGCGCGCCCGCGGCATGGTCGACGTCCTCATCCCGCGCGGCGGCGCCTCGCTGATCCGTACGGTCGTGGAGGAGTCCATCGTCCCGGTGATCGAGACGGGCACGGGCAACTGCCACGTCTACGTCGACGCCGAGGCCGACCTCGACATGGCCGTCGAGATCCTGGTCAACTCCAAGGCCAGCCGGGTCAGCGTCTGCAACGCCGCCGAGACCGTGCTGGTCCACCGCGACATCGCCGAGCGCTTCCTGCCGCGCGCGCTGGCCGCGCTGGCGGAGGCGGGTGTGACGGTGCACGGCGACGAGCGCGTCCTGGAGCTCGCCGAGGGCTCCCCGGCCACGGTCGTGCCCGCCACGGCCGAGGACTGGGAGACGGAGTACCTGTCGCACGACATCGCCGCCGCCGTGGTGGAGGACCTCGACGCGGCCGTCCGCCACATCCGGCTGTGGACCTCCGGGCACACCGAGGCGATCGTGACGACCTCGCAGGCCGCCGCCCGCCGCTTCACCCAGCTGGTCGACTCCACCACCGTCGCGGTCAACGCCTCCACCCGCTTCACCGACGGCGGCCAGTTCGGCTTCGGCGCGGAGATCGGCATCTCCACGCAGAAGCTGCACGCCCGAGGGCCGATGGGGCTGCCGGAGCTGACGTCCACCAAGTACATCGTCACGGGCGACGGCCACATCCGTTAGCCGACGGCCCGTCCGCCGGACGCCTCGCGTCCGGCGGCGGTAGCCCGAATTCCCGTACCGGCCGCGCGGATTGACCGGTTCGGGTCTACGCTGGACGGGTGCCGGACGACGTGGGGGGCAGGCCGTTCCCGGACGGCGAGGAGCCCGACAGCCACCGCCACGGAGGCGCGGACGATCCGTTCGCCTCCGTGGTCTTCGACGAGGACTTCGTGCGGTCCGCCGCGATCCACGAACCCTCAGCGGTCGAGCGGATGCTCGCCGCCGACCGGACGCGCGCCGAGGCCGACGCCGCGCGGGCCCGGTCCGGCGGCGGTTCCGCCGACGACGACCCGTACGACGACGACCTGCCGCCCGGCCGTGCCACGGGCGCCCACGCCAACCGGCTGGGCGATCTCCAGGGCCTCACCCGGGACCTCGACCCGGACGACGCCTACGGCCCCTACGGCCGGTACGGCGTCGTGCGCGGGCCCTACCGCGGCCACGCCCGCTGGCACCGCCCGGTGGCCTGGGTGCTCGCCGTGGTCATGGGCATGGGCGTGGTGGCCCTCGCCTTCACCGCCGTCTACCGCGGCGCCTCCTCCGGGGACCGGCAGGACCCCGCCCCGCCGCCCGCCACGACGGGCGTGGACGCCCCGGTCGGCGAGCGGCAGGGCCCCCTCCCCTCGGTCTCGGCCGACACCGAGCCACCGGTGGCCTCCGCAGTCCCGCTCCGGCGCTGAGGGGCGCCCCCCTCGCCCGGTCACGCTCCGTGGTCCGATGACGGCGCGCCCACGCACTGGCCAGGGATTCGGCGCGGGGCCCCGGCCGCCCGCGACGCCGTCGGAAGTTGTCGTGTACCAGGGCGTTTACCAGGCGCTCCACAGACCTACTCTTGAGATATGAACGGGCCTGGAGACCCCCCTGAGGGCACGCCCGAAGGCCCCCAGGGATCCGGTGACGAGGAGTACCGATCCGTCGTCTTCGACGAATCGTTCGTCCGGGCTGCCCGCCTCCAGGAGTTCTCGGCCCGCGAGCGGATGGACGACCACGCCCCCGCCGTCCGGACCCGGCACGCCTGGGCACGCGTCAGCGCCTCGCGGCAGGTGATGCTTCTGGTGATGCTGATCGCCCTCGCCTTCGGCACGGCCGTCTACATGGGCCTGCGCCATCCCTACAAGGAGCCCAGGCCGCCGTCCGCCGAGCCGCTGCGGATCAGCCTCGTCCCCCTGGCGCCCGCCGACCCGGTTCCCGGCGCGGCCGCCCCGAGGGAGCTCTTCGACAACAGCCCGGCCGCCCAGTTCCGCGACGGCGTCGAGGGTGTCACCCTTCCGGCCGCCCGCCGCACCCAGAACTTCTCCGAGAGCCTGGTGATGACCGCCCTGGCCACGGCCAAGGAGTACACGGTCAAGTCCGCGCTCGACCCGGGCGTCCTCACCGGCGGCGGCCGGCGCGGCGTCCGGCTGCTGCTCGCGCCCTCCCAGCTCGACCAGTTCGACCGCAGCCTGTCCCGCCCCGCCGACGACGGCCGGCACGCGGCCACCGGCTGGATGGTGCGCTTCGACCCCGGCCAGGTGGCCCTCGCCGACCCCGTCGTACGGACCCACGGCACCTTCACCATCGTCGAGGCGTCCCCGGCCGCGCTGGAGGTCACCTCCGACCACACGTTCGTCTACGCCCTCCGGGCCGCGCACGGCGACCCCACGGACGCCTCGCTGTTCACCGTGCGCCGCACGATGCACTTCCGCTTCGACCGCGACGACTTGCAGGAACACCATCTGCAGGTGCTCCAGAGCGCCCTGCAGGCCGGCCCGGAGTCCTGCGCGGCCGACGACGCGTCGTACCTCCGGCCGCTGCTGGCCGGCCAGAAGGCCGCCCCGGGCGGGCCCGCCGGCACCGACCCGTACACCTCGACCCCCACGACGGCCTCCCTCTGCGGCACCCTGGCGCCGGGCGCCCAGCCGAGCCCGCCGAAGCGCTGAGCGGGGCCGTGGCGGCTCGCGGTAGCCGCCGGGGCGCGCGGATGGCTACGACCGGGGCGCGTCGTCCGGCCCCGGGCCCTTCGGCTCGTCCGGGCCCTTCGGCCCGCCCGTCTCCTTCGGCCCGCCCGTCTCCTTCGGGCCGCCCGTCTCCTTCGGCTCCCCGGAGCCCTTCGCCTCGCCGGGCCCCGACCCGGCCTGGCGGCCGCCGCCCGTGAACGTGTCCCGCAGCCGGCCGCCCAGGCCACTCGCTCCGTCCGCCAGGTCCCGCACCAGCCCCATCAGCGGGTCCTTGCTCGAACGCACCGAGTCCGCGTAGTGCTGCGCCGACTCGCGGAAGGAACCGGACACCGAGGCGTCCTTGTCCTCCGACCGCCGCGCGTAGTGACCGTCCAGGATCCGCTGGTGGTCGCGGCTCTCCGACCACTTCTTCAGCTCCGCCGCCCGCACCGCGGTGAACGGGTGGCTGCGCGGCAGCATGTTCATGATCTTCAGTACGGAGTCGCGGAGATCGCCGCCCTTCTCGTACTCGTCCGCCTGCTCCAGGAACGCGTCCACGTTCATCTCGTGCAGGTGGTTGCCGCCGGCCAGCTTCATCAGCCCGCGCAGGGACGCGTGGAGGTCCTGGCCCACCAGCAGCCCCGCCCGGTCCGCCGACAGCTCCGACTTGCGGAACCACTCGCGCAGCGCCGTCACGAGCGCCATCACCGCCACGCCGCCCAGCGGGATCCAGGCGACCTTGAGCGCCATGTTGGTCAGGAAGAGCAGTATCGTGCGGTACACCGCGTGGCCCGACAGGGCGTGGCCCACCTCGTGGCCCACGACCGCCCGCATCTCGTCCTCGTCCAGCAGCTCCACCAGACCCGTGCTCACCACGACGATCGGCTCGTCCAGGCCGATGCACATGGCGTTGGGCCGCGGCTCCTGCACCACGTACATCGCCGGGACCTTCGGCAGATCCAGGACGGAGCAGGCCTCCAGCAGCAGGGTGTGGAGGTGCGGGAACTGCCGCTCGCTCACCCGCACGGAGTCGGACAGGTACAGCAGCCGCAGACTGCGCTCCGGCAGCAGCCCGCTCAGCGTCCTGAAGACCGTGTCGAACCCGCTCAGCCGGCGCAGCGCCACCAGGGCCGAGCGGTCGGCCGGGTGCTCGTAGGCGCGTGAGGAGATGTCCGGGAAGCGCCGGCGTCCGTGGCCGGTCTCCCGCCCGCCGTCGCCGCTCACCCTGTCGCCGTCGCCGCCCGCACTGCCGCCGCCGGTGTTGTCCGTCATCGAGCTGTCGGTCATCGAGACCCCCTCAGATGGGCTGGAACCATGGCCCGTCCCCCGGCTGCCGGACCCCAGCCTAGGCCGTACCACCGGCCGGGCTACCGTGGGGACATGCCAGCCATTCACACCATCACCGCCCATCCCGGCTTCACCGAGCTGCTCGCCGTGTCCAAGGGCGACCAGGGGCCGGGCGCGGTCCTGCGCACGGTTTTGATCGTCGGCGTCGTGGGCATCGTGCTCCTGGCCTGGTTCCTGCTGCGCGGGTACCGCAACAAGGACTGACCCCACGTCCCGCGGAGTCGGCGTGAGCTCGCCGAGGGGCCCCGCATACGATGTGGCAGAAGTCTCCACCCGATCCCATCCCGGATAGGTCCTGCCGTGATCATCGCCTCCGCCCACAACGCCCTCGTCGCCCTCGCCTCCGAGGGCGAGCACGTGGACAGCCACGAGAGCATCAGCCCCTACATGACCGGTGGCGCCGCCCTGGTCATCCTGCTGCTCCTGCTCTGGGTCACCACCCGTTTCAACCGCGACCGCTGATCCCGCGGGTCCCTGAGGACCCGGCGCGTCGGCACGCCCAGTAGGGTCTGCACGCATGGGAGAACAGACAGGGCCGGCGAAGCGGCGGCTCGGCGTGATGGGCGGGACGTTCGACCCGGTCCACCACGGCCACCTGGTCGCCGCGAGCGAGGTGGCCTCGCAGTTCCACCTCGACGAGGTGGTCTTCGTACCGACCGGGCAGCCGTGGCAGAAGAGCCACAAGAAGGTGTCCCCGGCCGAGGACCGCTACCTGATGACGGTGATCGCCACCGCCTCCAACCCGCAGTTCTCGGTCAGCAGGATCGACATCGACCGCGGCGGTCCGACGTACACCACCGACACGCTGCGGGATCTGCGCGCCCTCAACGAGAACGCGGACCTGTTCTTCATCACGGGCGCCGACGCGCTGGCGCAGATCCTCACCTGGCGGGACACCGAGGAGCTGTTCTCGCTCGCGCACTTCATCGGTGTCACCCGACCGGGGCACATACTCGCCAACCCCGGACTGCCCGAGGACCGGGTCTCGTTCGTCGAGGTACCCGCCCTGGCCATCTCCTCCTCCGACTGCCGCGCCCGCGTGGCGCAGGGCGACCCCGTCTGGTACCTCGTGCCCGACGGTGTGGTGCGCTACATCGACAAGCGCAAGCTGTACCGTCACGACGGCTGAGAGCGACCGCGACGGCCGTCTCCGGCTCAAGGGGTACGGAGGGGCGCTGGTGGACGACGGACGGGACGCGTACGCACGGCGGCGGGCCCAGGGTCCCGCCCACCGGAGGGCCACCCACCGGTCGGACGCCCCGGCGCGGATCCCCGAGCCGCAGATCCCCGAGCCGCGTCCGGCGGCCGACGGTGCCACGAGCGGCCAGGACCGTCCGGATCACCCTGACCGCCCCGACAGTCCCGACCGTCCCGACAGTCCCGACCGTCCCACGGGGCCCTTCTCCTTCCTCTCCGGGCCCGACCGGGACTCCCCGGACGTCATCGACTGGCTCGCGTTCAGCGAGAGCCGTACGGAACGCCGGGGCGAGCGCCGGCGCCGGGGCCGCAGGCGCGTCGCCGCCCTGACCGCGGTGGTGGGGCTGGCCGCCGTCGTGGGCGTCGCGTGGCTGCTGCTGAGCGGTGACGACGGGGGCGGCGCGGTGGCCGGCGGGCCGCGCGGCCGGGACGTGATCGTGGTGCACCTCCGGCCCACCACGGGCGGCGAGAGCTCCACCGCGCTGCTCGTCGACGACGAGCGCGCGCACCGCGCCACCACGCTCCTGCTGCCCGACTCGCTCGCCCTGACCGGCGAGGGCGGCGGGGTCACCACGCTGGGCCGGTCGGTCCTGGACGCGGGCACCGGGGGCACCCGCGACGCGCTCGACACCCTCCTCGGCACCGACATCAAGGGCAGCTGGCGGCTGGACACCCCGTACCTGGAGAACCTGGTCGAGCTCGTCGGCGGCATCACCGTCGACACGGACACCGCCGTCCCCGGGGCATCCGGGGCCGGTGGCGGGGACGGGGCCGGCGATGACCGGGCCCGGGCGGGGGAGCGTCCGCTCGTGGCGGCCGGCGGGCACCGGAGCCTCGACGGCCGGGCGGCCGTCGCCTATGCCACCTACCGGGCGGCCGGTGAGGTCCGGACCGCGCAGCTCGCGCGGTTCGGGCAGGTCATGGGGGCGGTCCTGCGCAAGATGTCCGGCGACCCGCGGGCCGCCACCACGACCGTCGAGTCGCTCGCCCAGATCCCGGACCCCTCGCTGAGCACCGACGAGCTGGGCGCCCGGCTGGCCCGGCTGGGGGAGAGGGCGAGGGAGGGCGCGTACGGGACCGCGGTGCTGCCCGTGCGCCCGGACGGCTCGCTGGCCGGCCGGGCGGCCGACACCCTCGTCGAGCGCGTCCTCGGCGGCGCGGTGCACGACGCCGCCGGGGGCGCGGCGCCCAGGGTGCGCGTGAGGAACGCCACGGGCGACGCGGCGGCCTCCGGCGCGGCCCGGATCACCCTGGTCAACGGCGGCTACGCCTACGTCGACGGGGGCTCGGCGGGCTCCCCGGAGCCGGCCTCCGCGGTGCTCTACGCCGACGAGGGGCGGGCGGCCGAGGCCGCGGAAGTGGCGCGGACGCTGGGCCTGCCGGGGCGCGCGGTGCGCAGGGACCGGACCGCCGGCCCCACCGACGTGGCGGTGGTCCTGGGCCGGGACTACGGGGGCCGCGGGCGCTGAGCGGCGGTGGGCGGTCGTCCCCGGGCGGGCGGAAAACCCCGGGAGTGCCGTCGGCGGGTCGTGAGACCCTTGAGACGTACCGACTGACCACCTTTACCGAAAGCTTCCCTTGTGACCGCCACGGACCGCTCCATCGAGCTCATCCAGGCCGCCGCCCAGGCCGCCGCCGACAAGCTCGCGCACGACGTCATCGCCTACGACGTCAGCGACGTACTGTCGATCACCGACGCCTTCCTGCTGGCCTCGGCCCCCAACGACCGCCAGGTCAAGTCGATCGTCGACGAGATCGAGGAGCGGCTGCTCGAGGAGCTCGGCGCCAAGCCCGTGCGCCGCGAGGGCGACCGCGACGCCCGCTGGGTGCTGCTGGACTACGTCGACATCGTCGTCCACGTCCAGCACAGCGAGGAGCGCGTCTTCTACGCCCTCGAGCGGCTGTGGAAGGACTGCCCGGAGATCGAGCTGCCCGCCGACGCCGTCGCCACGCGCGGCAAGGCCGAGGAGCACGCCCGCGCCCAGGCCGCCGCGGACGACGCGGACGGAGCCCTCAGCTGAGCGGCGCCGACGCCGCGCGCGGACGGCGGATCGTGCTGTGGCGGCACGGTCAGACCGCATGGAACGTGGAGCGCCGTTTCCAGGGCTCCACGGACATCGAGCTGACCGGCACCGGCGTCGCCCAGGCGCGCCGGGCCGCCCGGCTGCTGGCCGCGATGCGGCCGGACGCGATCGTCGCCTCCGACCTCCAGCGGGCCCGGGCCACCGCGGCCGAGCTGACGGCCCTCACGGGCCTCGCGGCCTCCCACCACGCCGAGCTGCGCGAGACGTACGCGGGCGTGTGGCAGGGGCTGACCCACGACGAGATCATCGAGCGCTACGGCGAGCAGTACGCCGCGTGGAAGCGCGGCGAGCCCGTGCGGCGCGGCGGCGGTGAGCTGGAGACCGAGGTGGCCGAGCGGGCCGCGCCGGTCGTGCTGTCCCACGCGGACAAGCTGCCCGACGGCGGCACCCTGGTCGTGGTCAGCCACGGCGGCACCATCCGCACCACCATCGGCCGGCTGCTGGGCCTGGAGTCCACCTCCTGGGAGGCCCTGGGCGGTCTCAGCAACTGCTGCTGGTCGGTGCTGGGCGAGGGGGCGCGCGGCTGGCGGCTGCTGGAGCACAACGCCGGGACGCTGCCCGAGCCGGTCCTCGGCGACGACGACTGAGGGGGCCCTCGTGGGGGCTCCCGGGCCCGATTTCACATCCGGGCAGGTCACAGGCTAAAGTTCTTCTTGTTCGCGGGGAACGCGGGGGAAAACCTCCGGGGAAGCCGAGAACAGCGGGGCTATAGCTCAGTTGGTAGAGCGCCTGCATGGCATGCAGGAGGTCAGGAGTTCAATTCTCCTTAGCTCCACAGTGAAGACGATCCCGTCTCCCCTCCGGGGGAGGCGGGATTGTTGCTGTTCCCGCGGGGTCCCGTGGCAGAATCGGACCGCCGGGAGGGACCGCAGTCGAAGGGGAGGGGGTCGGAGCTGTCCCATGGGTGCTCACAGCCGGAAGTGCGACTGGTGCGGCAGTGGAACGCCGATCGTCCGCGACATGGAGCCGCTCAACTCCGAGTACCAGTACTGGTGTGTGGAGTGCGCGCGGGCGCTGATCATAAAAGGCGACCCCATCGAGACCTACCGTGAGCTCGAGGGTGAGCCGATCTACGGACGGCTGCTCGACGAGCACTGCGCCCTGAAGAGGTTCTACTCCTTCGCCACGGCCTGATGGGGTCCACCGCTCCGGGTGAAATCGGGCATACAGGAACGAACTGGTCCCCGGCGGCCACCGATTTGGTGGATCGGGGGGAGGTCCGTGTAATGTAATCCGTGTCGCCAGGGAGACCGCGAGGAAAACCCCGGCGGAAAAGTTGACAAGGGGCTATAGCTCAGTTGGTAGAGCGCCTGCATGGCATGCAGGAGGTCAGGAGTTCAATTCTCCTTAGCTCCACAGGGAAAGAGCGGGTCGTCCGGACGGACGGCCCGCTCTTCTTTTTGTGCCCGCTCCCGGGGACACGGGGACGCGGCGCACGGGGACAGGGGACACGGCGCACGGGGTCATCGGGTCATGGGTCGCGGTCCAGGCGCAGGGCCAGGGCCGGGCAGCGGCGGACGGCCCGCCGGACCCGTCCGCGCAGATGGCGCGGCACCCCGGCGTCCGCGAGCGCGGGGAATCCGTCCGCGCCCATCCGTACGAGCTCCGGCAGCAGCCCCGCGCACAGCCCGTGGCCCTCGCACAGCGTCCAGTCCACCGCCAGCCGCTCCGTGCGGCCGCCGAGGCCGTCGTCCGCCGCCGTGCCCGCCGCGGCCGGCAGGGGCAGCACCCCGGCCGTGCCGCGCCCGCAGCCGCCGGCCAGCACATGGGCGGCCAGGTCGTCGGTGAACGCCGCCAGCGCGCTCAGCGCGAAGCGCGCCGCTCCGTCCGGGTGCCCGCACGCTCCCCGGCCCCGGACGGCGCCCGAGGCCTCCCGTACGGCCTCCAGCGCGCCGCGCCCGCCCCCGGCCACCACGTCGGCCAGCGCCCCCGCCAGGGCCGGCAGGCCCAGCCGGCACGGACCGCACTGCCCGGCCGACTCCGCCGCCAGCCAGTGGGCGACCCGTACCGCCTCGCCCAGCGGACAGGTGTCGCCGGGCAGCGGCAGCACCGCCCCGGCGCCCAGGCTCGCGCCGAGCGCCGCCAGGGCGTCCCGGGAGAGCGCCGCCCGGTCCGCGCCCGCCGCGTCCAGCCACCCGCCGTGGTAGCCGCCGACCAGGACGCCCTGGGGCGCGGGGTCGCCGCCGCACTGGGCGAGGACGTACGGCAGCGCGGTCCCGCCCGGCACCTCGACCACGCGCGGCCGGGGCACCGCGCCGGAGACGGTCAGCAGGAGGGTGCCCGGCTCGTCGGGCGTGCCGGTCGCCGCGTGCCCGGAGGCGCCCAGGCGGGCGGCGAGGGCGAGTTGGGCGTAGGTCTCGGTGTTCGACAGCAGGGTGGGCGCGCCGCCCAGCCCCTCCTCGGCGGACCGGACGCGTAGGCCGGGAGGGAGCGCGGGGCCGCCGTCGAGCGCGCGCAGCAGCGCGGAGGACTCGCCGGACACCATGCGCTCGGGTACGCGCACGACCCGGGCGCGCAGGGCGCGCCCACGCCGGTCGGTGAGCCCGCGCTCGGCCAGCGCCTCGCGTACCGAGGCCGCCGCGGCCGGCCGGGTCACCCCGACCACCAGGGTGGCCGCGCCGAGCGCCTCGGCGGCCAGCAGGGCGCCGTCCAGCACCAGGTGCGGGGCCCGGCGCAGCAGGACCGCGTCCTTGCGGCAGGCGGGCTCGCCCTCGCAGCCGTTGACCACCACGGCGGGCCGGGCGCCGCGTCGCCGCGCCGCCGTGCCCACCGCGCGCAGCTTGCGGGCGAACGGGAAGCCCGCCCCGCCGCGCCCCCGCAGGGCGACCGCCTCGGCCAGCCGCGTCAGCTCGTCCTCGGTGAGCCGGGGGGCCGTGCCGTGCACGGCCAGATGGGCCCGCCGGTCGAGGCGTTCGGCCGTGTCCAGGCCGGCCGTCAGGCGGGGCAGCCCGAGGGTGAGGACCTGGGGCAGTTCGGGCAGGGGGCCGGTCACGAGGGCCGCCCGGGGGCGATCCCGGCGCGCTCGGTACGACCGACGGGCGCGGCGTGGGCGGCGTGGGCGGGGTACGCGGTGCTCGCCGGGGAGTCGGGATCGTCGGGATCGGGAGACCAGGGAGGCGCGAGAGACGCGGGGTACGCGGGGTACGGGGTGGGCGCGGCGTGGGCGCCGGGGTCGAGCGCCGGTCCGGGGGCGGGGCGCGGCGCGGGCTCCTTGCCGGCGGCGTGCGCCCCCGCCGGCCGGAGCCGCGGGAACGGCCGGCGCGACAGGAGCGGCAGGAAGGAGCGCAGCGGCCGGGACGAACGGCGTAACAGCAGGGCCGCCGCCACGGCCGCCAGGCTCAGCGCGTAGCAGGCGGTGACCCAACCGGCCGCCGGACGCCCCGCGTTCAGTCCGTGCAGCACGCCGGCGCACCAGGAGGCGTACGCGCAGCCGTGCAGCGCGTGCCAGCGCCGCGCGCCGCGCCCTCGTCCGGCGAAGGCGCTGCGCAGGGTGCCGGTGGCGGCGGCGAGCACCATCAGGTAGGCCGCCAGCGAGCCCAGCCCCAGCAGCCCGCCGGCGCCCCACGGGCCCGCGGCGAACGGCAGCAGGGCGGTGGCCGCGGAGGCGTGCGCCTCGACGATCTTGACGGTGACGTGCACCAGGAGGAAGCCGAGCGCGCCCACGGCGGTGGCCCGGTGCACGGCCTGCGCGAGCAGCCGGCCGCGGGGCCCGAGCGTCGTGCGGGCGGTGGCGAGGAGTCCCCAGACGACGGTCGCGGTGAGCGAGACCAGGGTGAGCACGCCCGCCGTCTGGTCGAGGAAGCGGTGGAGGTCCATGCCCCGGGACGGTAGGCAGCCGTCCGGTTCCGGCGGTCGGCTTCGCGCAACCCCGGCGTGCGGCGGTGTGCCGCTGCTACCGTCTGCGGAGCCCCTGCCCCGGTACGGCACCTCTCGTGCGGTACCTTCCGCCGCTGCGGTAATCTGGGCCCATGCGTGCCGTACGCCTCCTGCTTAGCGAGCCGCGCTGATGAGCACCGACCGGTGACCTTCCGGTCGGAATCGGCGCGGCCGTCCCCTCCTGTGCGAGGGGCTTTTTCATTTGCGGCGCAGGCAGAGACGACGATCGATGGAGCTTAGAGGACGATGAGCGAGACCCCCACCGCCGCCGAGGTGGCCGCCCCGCACCGCTACACGGCCGCCCTGGCCGCCGACATCGAGGCGCGCTGGCAGGACTTCTGGGACGCCGACGGTACGTACGCGGCCCCCAATCCCAGCGGTGAGCTGGCGGGCGACCCCGAGGTCGTCGCCCGGCCCAAGAAGTTCGTCATGGACATGTTCCCGTACCCCTCGGGCGCGGGCCTCCACGTCGGTCACCCGCTGGGCTACATCGCGACCGACGTCTACGCGCGCTACCACCGCATGACCGGCCACAACGTCCTGCACACCCTCGGCTTCGACGCCTTCGGCCTGCCCGCCGAGCAGTACGCCGTGCAGACCGGTACGCACCCCCGGGTGTCCACCGAGGCCAACATCGAGAACATGAAGGCGCAGCTGCGCCGCCTGGGTCTGGGACACGACAAGCGCCGGTCGTTCGAGACGATCGACCCCGAGTACTACAAGTGGACCCAGTGGATCTTCCTCCAGATCTTCAACTCCTGGTACGACCCGGAGGCGAGGAAGGCCCGCCCGATCGCCGAGCTGATCGAGGAGTTCGCGACCGGCCGGCGTGAGGTCCCCGGCGGCCGCGCGTGGGACGGCCTGAGCGCCAGCGAGCGCGAGGACGTCCTGGGCGAGTACCGCCTGGCCTACGCCTCCGACGCGCCCGTCAACTGGTGCCCCGGCCTGGGCACCGTGCTGGCCAACGAGGAGGTCACCGCCGACGGCCGGTCCGAGCGCGGCAACTTCCCCGTCTTCAAGTCCAAGCTGCGCCAGTGGAACATGCGCATCACCGCCTACGCGGACCGCCTGCTGGACGACCTGGACGCGCTGGACTGGCCCGAGGCCATCAAGCTCCAGCAGCGCAACTGGATCGGCCGCAGCGAGGGCGCCCGCGTCGACTTCCCCATCGCCGGTCACCCCGAGGCCAAGGCCACCGTCTTCACCACCCGCCAGGACACCCTCTTCGGCGCGACCTACCTGGTCCTGGCGCCGGAGCACCCGCTGGTCGTCACCGACGACCACGGTGTCGTCCCCGCCGCCTGGCCGGAGGGCACCCACGAGGACTGGACCGGCGGGCACGCCACCCCGGCCGAGGCCGTCGCCGCCTACCGCAAGGAGGCCGCCGCCAAGTCCGACGTCGAGCGCCAGGCCGACGCCAAGGAGAAGACCGGCGTCTTCACCGGCGCGTACGCGGTCAACCCGGTCAGCGGCGAGCACATCCCCGTCTTCGTCGCCGATTACGTCCTGATGGGCTACGGCACCGGCGCGATCATGGCCGTCCCGGCGCACGACAGCCGCGACTTCGCCTTCGCGCGCGCCTTCGACCTGCCGATGCGCTGCGTCGTGCGCCCCTCCGACGACCGGAGCACCGACCCGGCCGAGTGGGCCGAGTCCTTCGACTCGTACGACGCCGAGATCATCAACTCGGCCGGCGCCGACGTCACCCTGGACGGCCTCCACGTCCCCGAGGCCAAGAAGCGCATGGTCACGTGGCTGACCGAGCGCGGCATCGGCGAGGCGACCGTCAACTTCCGCCTGCGCGACTGGCTGTTCAGCCGCCAGCGCTACTGGGGCGAGCCCTTCCCGATCGTCTACGACGAGGACGGCGTCGCCCACGCGCTGCCCGAGTCGATGCTGCCGCTGGAGCTCCCCGAGGTCGACGACTACGCGCCGCGCACCTTCGAGCCCAACGACGCCGACACGCGCCCCGAGACCCCGCTCTCCCGCAACGAGGACTGGGTCAATGTGGAGCTGGACCTCGGCGACGGCCCCAAGCGCTACCGCCGCGAGACCAACACCATGCCCAACTGGGCCGGTTCCTGCTGGTACGAGCTGCGCTACCTGGACCCGCACAACGACGAGCGGCTGGTGTCGGCCGAGGCCGAGCGGTACTGGATGGGCCCGCGCGAGGGCCAGCCGCACGGCGGCGTCGACCTGTACGTCGGCGGTGCCGAGCACGCGGTGCTGCACCTGCTCTACGCCCGCTTCTGGTCGAAGATCCTCTTCGACCTGGGTCACATCTCCTCCGCCGAGCCGTTCCACAAGCTCTACAACCAGGGCATGATCCAGGCGTTCGTCTACCGCGACGCGCGTGGCATCGCGGTGCCCGCCGCCGAGGTGGAGGAGCGCGACGGCGCGTACTACTACCAGGGCGAGAAGGTCTCCCGCCTGCTCGGCAAGATGGGCAAGTCCCTGAAGAACGCCGTGACGCCGGACGAGATCTGCTCCGAGTACGGCGCCGACACGCTGCGCCTGTACGAGATGGCCATGGGTCCCCTGGACGTCTCCCGCCCCTGGGACACCCGTGCCGTCGTCGGCCAGTACCGCCTGCTGCAGCGCCTGTGGCGCAACGTGGTGGACGAGGCCACCGGCGAGGTCACGGTCGTCGACGCCGAGCCCGACGAGGCGACGCTGCGCGCCCTGCACAAGGCCGTCGACGGCATCGGTCAGGACCTGGCGAACCTGCGCTTCAACACCGCCATCGCCAAGCTCACCGAGCTGAACAACTTCGTGACCAAGCTGTCCGAGGTGCCGCGCACGGTCGCCGAGAGCATGGTGCTGCTGGTCGCCCCGCTGGCCCCGCACATCGCCGAGGAGCTGTGGCGCCGACTGGGCCGCACCGGCTCGGTCGTCCACCAGGACTTTCCGGTCGCCGACCCGGCGTACCTGGTCGACGAGGCCGTGACCTGCGTCGTCCAGATCAAGGGCAAGGTCAAGGCCCGCCTGGAGGTCGCCCCGTCGATCTCCGACGAGGAGCTGGAGAAGGTCGCCCTGGCCGACCCGGCCGTCGTCGCCGCGCTGGGCGGCGCCGGCATCCGCAAGGTCATCGTGCGGGCGCCGAAGCTGGTGAACATCGTCCCGGCGTAACGCGTTGGGGGTTTCTCCCTAAGGGCAGGTTGGGGGTTCCGATGGAACCCTCGACCTGCCCCTTGCGTTTACCGTGGAGGGACAGGGAGATCGCCCGCAGACGAACCGTTGAGGAGCGCCCATGGAAGCCGCCGCCGCGATCATCGCCGTGATCTGCGCGCTCGTCGTCGCCTTCGCGGTGATCGCCACGGTCAGGGCGGTACGGGCGGTGAAGCGCGGCGTGGACCGCACGGTCACCCAGGCGCGGCGCACCGTCGAGGACACCCGGCTGAAGGCGAGGCAGTTCACCGCGACCGGCCCGGCGGGCGAGGTCGCGCAGCTGCGCCTGTCGCTGCGGACGTCCATGCGCGCCACCCAGGAGGTGCTGCGGGCGGGCGCGACGGACGACTCCTCCCTGTCGGAGTCGCTCGCCCTCTTCGAACGGCTCAGCGCGCACGGCCACGAGCTGGACGAGGACCTGCGCAAGCTGGAGGCCGAGCCCGACCGCGACCGCGTCGCCTCCTCCCTGCCGGATCTGCGCGAGCGCACCGAGCGCATCACACACTCGGCCGACTCGCTGCGCTGGGCCGCCCAGGACCGCGCGCGGCGGTTCTCCGACGACGACCTGTCCCTGCTGAGCGAGCAGATCCGCATGGAGGCGGGCGCGCTGCGGCACTGGGAGGACGAGGCGGAGACGGGCGCGGACGTGGGCGTGGACGGTGGCGCGGAGGCGCGTACGCGGCAGCAGGGGCGTACGGCGTCGGCCGAGCGCTCCGGGGAACGGGGCACGGGCGGTGCCGATGGCGTGGACGGGGCGGATGCCGGGGCCGGCTCCGGGGCGGAGCGTCCGGCGCTCAGCGGGCGGAATGACCGCTGGCAGGCGGGGTACTCCTGGCAGAAGGCGAAGCGGCCGGAGAGCACGGCCTGACGGCTCCGGGCGGCCCGGCCCGGAGGGACCTGTCCGGGCGGGGGGGTCCTGTCCGGGCGGGCGGGTCCCGGCGGGCGCGGGCGACAGCGGCCACATGCCGCCCCGGCCGGAAACGGATCATGCCGGTCCGGCTCGCACTGCCGTCCACGCGGCCCGGAAGGTAATCTCCGGGGCATGTCCCGCCATGTCGCGATCATCACCGATTCCACGGCCTACCTGCCGCAGCAGGAGATGGAGCGGCACAGCATCACCGCCGTACCGCTGACGGTCGTCCTGGGCGACGAGGCGCTGGAGGAGGGCACCGAGATCTCGGCCCGCTCGGTCGCCCAGGCCCTGCAGAAGCGCAAACCCGTGACCACCTCCCGCCCGGGCCCCGACGTCTTCGCCGCGGCCTACCGCGCCGCCGCCGAGGCGGGCGCGCGCGAGGTGGTCTCGCTCCACCTGTCGGCCGAGCTCTCCGGCACCTACGACGCGGCCGTCCTCGCGGCGCGCGAGGCGCCCGTGCCGGTCCGCGTCGTCGACACGGGCATGGTCGCCATGGCCCTCGGCTTCTGCGCGCTGGCCGCCGCCGAGGCCGCGCGCACGGGCGGCAGCCTCGACGAGGTGGTCGCCGCGGCCGAGAAGCGCGCGCACGGCACGGCCGCCTACTTCTACGTCGACACCCTCGACTTCCTGCGGCGCGGCGGCCGCATCGGCGCCGCGCGGGCCCTGCTGGGCTCCGCGCTCGCCGTCAAGCCGCTGCTCCAGCTGGAGGGCGGCCGGATCGAGCCCCGGGAGAAGGTGCGCACCGCCTCGAAGGCCATCGCGCGCCTGGAGGAGATCGCTGTGGAACGGGCCGGCGCCGCGCCGGTCGACATCGCCGTCCACCACCTCGCGGCGCCCGAGCGCGCCGCGCTGCTGGCGGAACGCCTGCGGGAGCGGGTGCCGGGCCTGGTGGACCTGCATGTGAGCGAGGTGGGCGCGGTCATCGGCGCGCACACGGGCCCGGGGCTGCTGGGCGTGGTGGTCTCGGCGCGGTGAGTCGCCCGGGAGGGTGACCGGGTTTTCCACAACCACCCGGTTTTCCACCGGAATTCAGGCATCCGGACGGCGTCGCGGGAACGCGGCTACGGTCGCGTGCCATGACCACTCGATCACACACCGTCGCCGCGGGCGTCGACCGGCTCGCGGCGGACCTCGGCGCGCTGCGCGACCGTGTCCCGGCTCCCGCGGGCTCGCCGGGGTCGCCGGGACCCGCGGGAAACGCCCTGCCGGCGCCCGGACGTTGGCGGCTCGCCCTGACGGAGCGGCTGCCGGCGTGGGCGCAGGCGCGGTGCGGGATGGAGCGGAGGACGCTCGCGGCGCTCGCGGTCGTGCTGGTGGCGGCGGCGCTCCTCGCCGTCCACCACTTCCGGTCCGGGCTGCCGCACACCGTCCGGCCGCCCGAGCGCGAGGCCCCGGCCGCGGCGGGCCCGGAGGGTTCCCGGGCCGGCCCGGCCGGCCGGCTGGCCGCGGAGTCCGCCGGCGCCGCGCCCGACGGCCCGGCCGCTGCCCCGGCCTCCGCGCGGGAGGTGGTCGTGGACGTGGCGGGCAAGGTGCCGCGCCCGGGGGTGCGGCGGCTGCCGGCCGGTTCCCGGGTCGCCGACGCGCTGGAGGCGGCCGGGGGAGTACGGCCGGGCGCCGACACGACCGGCCTCAACCGCGCGCGGCCGCTCGTCGACGGCGAGCAGATCGTGGTGGGCGCTCCCGCCTCCGCCTCCGCCCCCACCTCCGGCGTCCCGGGTCCCGCCGGGCCCGGCCCCGCGCCCCCGGGCGGGTCGGGGACGGCGGGCGGCGCGGGCGTCCCCGGGAGTCCCCTGAGCCTGAACGCCGCGACGGCCGAGCAGCTCGACGGCCTCCCCGGTGTCGGCCCCGTCCTGGCCCGGCGCATCGTCGACTACCGCACCCGGCGCGGAGGTTTCCGCTCGGTGTCCGACCTGCGGCACGTCGACGGCATCGGAGCCCGCCGCTTCACGGACCTCGCACCCCTGGTGCGGCCATGACCCGGACGGAGGAGACCGGGAAGGCCGGCGGGCCGGAGCTGACGCGACGCCAGGAGGACCCGCTCGACCTGCGGTTGGCCGTGCCCGCGCTCGCCGCGTGGGCGGCGGCCGCCGCCGCCCTGACCGCGGACGGCCGGACCGTCGCCGTCAGTTGCGCGGTCGCCGTGCTCGCGGCCTGCGCGCTCCTGGCGGCCGGGCGCGGGGGCGTGGCGGTGGTGGCCGCGGCGGCGCTGCTGTGCGGCTCCGCCGGGGCGGCCGTGGGCGCGCTGACGGGCGCCGACACCCGCCGGGGCCCGGTGCCGGAGCTGGCGCGGCGCCACGCGCGGGCGACCGTCGACGTGACGCTCACCGGGGACCCCCGGCCCGTACGGGCACGGGCGGGCGGATCGGGCCGGGAGCGGCACGACGTGGTGGTGGAGGCCGAGGCGACCCGTGTCGTCGCCGGGGACCGTCCGGCCACCGCGGCCGTCGCCGTCCGGACGCCCGTGCTGCTGATCGCCCGTCAGTCCTGGTCCGGGCTGCTGCCGTCCACGCGCCTGCGGACCGAGGGGAGACTGGCACCGCCGTCCCGGGCCGGCGACCGTTTCGCCGCCGTCCTGCGCGTCGGGGCCGGCGAGGAGCGCCCCGTCGTCGTCGAGGGGCCCACCCTCCTCCAGCGGGGCGCGGCCCGGCTGCGGTCCGGCCTGCGGAAGGCGACCGACGGCCTCGCACCGGACCCGCGGGCCCTGCTGCCCGGCCTCGTCACCGGCGACACCTCGCGGGTGCCGCCCGACCTCGACGAGGCCTTCCGCGCCACGGGCCTGACGCACCTCCTCGCGGTGAGCGGCGGCAACTTCTCCGTGCTGCTCGCCCTGCTCGTCGGGCCCGCCCACCTGGCCGCGCGCTCCGAGCGGCGGGGGCTCGCGGGGCGGCTGGGCGTGCCCCTGCGGCTCACGGCACTGCTGGGCGGCGGGCTGGCCCTGGGGTTCGTGGTGGTGTGCCGCCCCGAGCCGAGCGTGCTGCGGGCCGCCGCGTGCGGCCTGATCACCCTGCTGGCCCTGGGCACCGGCCGGCGGCGCGCCCTGCTGCCCGCCCTGGCGGCGGCCGTGCTGCTCCTGGTGTTCTGGGACCCCTGGCTGGCCCGCAGCTACGGATTCCTGCTGTCCGTCCTGGCCACCGGGGCGCTGCTGACCATCGCGCCGCGCTGGAGCGCCGCCCTGCGCCGGCGCGGGGTGCCGCCCCGGATCGCGGAGGCCCTCGCGGCGGCAGCGGCCGCGCAGGCCGTGTGCGCCCCGGTGATCGTCGTGCTGGCGGCGCGGGTGAGCCTGGTGGCGGTGCCCTGCAACCTCCTCGCCGAGCCGGCGGTCGCCCCCGCCACCGTGCTGGGCTTCGCCGCCCTCGCCCTGGCGCCGGTGGCGATGCCGGTGGCCACGGCCCTGGCCTGGCCGGCCGGGGCGGCCGCCGCCTGGACGGCCTCGGTGGCCCGTACGGGGGCGGGGTTCCCGGGCGCGGAGGCCGACTGGCCGCCGGGCCTCGCGGGCGGACTGCTGCTGGCCGCGGTCACGGTCCTCGCCGTGCTCGCCGGCCGCCGTCTGGTGCGGAGCCCCTGGATCTGCGCGGGCTGCGCGCTGCTCCTGCTGCTGGCCGTCGTCCGCCCTGCGCCGCTGACGCGGGCGGTCACCGGGTGGCCGCCGCCGGATTGGCGCCTGGTGGCGTGCGACTTGGGGCAGGGGGACGCGCTGGCCCTCGCGGCCGGGCCCGGTGCCGCCGTGGTGGTCGACGCGGGGCCCGAACCGCGGGCGGTGGACCGCTGCCTGACGGAGCTGGGCGTCGAGCGGGTCCCGCTGCTCCTGCTCAGCCACTTCCACGCGGACCACGTCGACGGCCTGCCCGGGGTGCTGCGCGGCAGGGCGGTCGGGCTGATCAAGACGACACCGTTCGACAGGCCGGCCGAACGGGCGGCGTTCGTGCGCCGCGCGGCGCGGCGGGCGGGGGTGCCGGTGGCGGCGGCGGTGCCGGGGGAGCGGCGGCGGACGGGCGCCCTGGCCTGGGAGGTGCTGTGGCCGCCGCCCGCGGGCACGTCCGCCGTGGCGGAGGAGGGGCCCAACGACGCCAGCGTCGCCCTCCTCGTGCGCGCCGGGGGCCTGACGCTGCTCCTGCTGGGCGACCTCGAACCACCGGCCCAGCGGGAGCTGCGGCTGGGCCGCCCCGGTCTGCCGACCGTCGACGTCCTCAAGGTGGCCCACCACGGCTCCGCCCACCAGGACCCGGAGCTGCTGGACGCGGTCCGCCCCCGGCTCGCCGTGATCTCGGCCGGGGCCGGCAACCCCTACGGTCACCCCGCGGCCCGTACGCTCGCCGCGCTGCGGGACCGGGGCGCGGCGGTGCTGCGTACCGACACGGACGGCCCGGTCGCGGTGACGGGAGCCGGGCGGGCCGTGGTCCGAGGCCGGGGAGGAGGGAGACGCCGGGGTGGACGTACGACTTGGGGCCGATGCCGCGGCGGCCCGCCCTGCGGCATAAATGATCTATGGAAAACACTGTCGTCGACGCCTACCTCCGCCGCATCGGGGCCGCCCGCCCGGCCGCCCCCGACGCCGCCTCCCTGCGGGAGCTCCAGTTCCGCCACCTGGTCGCGGTGCCCTTCGAGAATCTGTCCGTCCACCGGGGAGAGGAGATCGTGCTGGAGGGCGCGGCACTGGTCGACAAGATCGTCGAGCAGGGGCGCGGGGGCTTCTGCTACGAGCTCAACGGCGCCTTCGCGGAGCTGCTGTCCTCGCTCGGCTACGGGGTGAGCCTGCTGGCGGCGCGGGTGGCGATGCCGGACGGGACGTTCGGCATCCCCTACGACCACATGGCCCTGCGGGTGGAGGCCGAGGGGGCGCCGGAGCCGTTCCTCGTGGACGTCGGCTTCGGACGCAACAGCCACCACCCGCTCGTCCTGACCGGGCGGGGCCCGCAGCAGGACGCGTCAGGTGTGTTCGAGATCGTGCCGGTGGAGGGAGCGGCGGAAGGAGAGGAGCTGGACGTCGCCAAGGACGGGGCGACGCAGTACCGCCTGGAGACGCGGCCCCGGGAGCTGCGGGACTTCACGAGCGGCTGCTGGTGGCACCGCACGTCGCCGGCGTCCCCGTTCACGCGGTCGCTGCTGTGCTCGCGGCTCACCGAGGACGGCGGCCGGGTGTCGATCAGCGGCCGGACGCTCGTCGAGACCGGCGCCGACGGGCGGACCGGGCGCCGGGAGCTGCCGGAGGGCGAGGTCGTGGCGGCCTACCGGACCCACTTCGGGTTCGCCCTGGACCGCGAGCCGCAGGTGCGGGAGGCCTGGGTGGCGGCCCCGGGGCGGTGATCCGCCCCGCGGGGCGCTCCGCCCCGCGGGGTCACTCCGCCTCGAGCCAGCCGTCGTACTCCTCGGCGAGCTCGCGCAGCGCGGCGACGTCCAGGGTGCCGTCGGGGTCCTCCAGGACCACCAGCCACTGGGCGTCCTCGGCGTCGTCCTCGCCGGCGAGGGCCTCGCGGACGATCTGGGGCTCCTCGTCCAGGCCGAAGCGCTGCCCGGCCTCGTCCGCCGCCTCCTCGGCGGCGTCGCGGTCGGGGAGCACCAGCAGGTGCCGTACGGAGTCGGAGGTGTCGGAGAAGGAGGAAACGCTGATCACCCGCTCATTGTGCGGTATGCCCCGGCGGCCGTGAGAGGGGGTGGGGCGGGGGAACGGGAGGCGTGTCAGCGGGGCGTGGGATGCTGGACGCGATGGCCAGGAAGACTGCAACCGACGACCCGCTCGCCTCCGTCACGCTCGCCGTGGGCCAGGAGGACCTCCTCCTCGACCGCGCCGTGCAGGAGGTGGTGGCGGCGGCCCGCGCGGCCGACGCCGACACCGACGTACGGGACCTCACGCCCGACGCCCTCCAGCCCGGCACGCTGGCCGAGTTGACGAGCCCCTCGCTGTTCGCCGAGCGGAAGGTCGTGATCGTCCGCAACGCCCAGGACCTGTCCGCGGACACGATCAAGGACGTCAAGGGCTATCTGGGCGCGCCCGCCGAGGAGATCACCCTGGTCCTGCTGCACGCGGGCGGCGCCAAGGGCAAGGGTCTGCTGGACGCGGCCCGCAAGGCCGGCGCCCGTGAGGTCGCCTGCCCGAAGATGACCAAGCCGGCCGACCGGCTGGCGTTCGTCCGGTCGGAGTTCCGCGCCACCGGCCGGTCCGCCACGCCGGAGGCCTGCCAGGCGCTGGTCGACGCCATCGGCAGCGATCTGCGCGAGCTGGCGAGCGCCTGCGCGCAGCTGGTCGCCGACATCGAGGGCGTCATCGACGAGGCCGTCGTCGCCCGCTACTACACGGGCCGCGCCGAGGCGTCGAGCTTCACCGTCGCCGACCGGGCGGTCGAGGGCCGGGCCGCCGAGGCCCTGGAGGCCCTGCGCTGGGCCATGTCCACCGGCGTCGCGCCCGTGCTCATCACCAGCGCCCTGGCCCAGGGCGTGCGCTCCATCGGCAAGCTGGCCTCCGCCCCGCGCGGCGCCCGGCCGGGTGATCTCGCCCGCGAGCTCGGCATGCCGCCGTGGAAGATCGACCGGGTGCGTCAGCAGATGCGCGGCTGGACGGCGGACGGCGTGGCCGCCGCGCTGACCGCCGTCGCGGAGGCGGACGCCGGGGTGAAGGGTGGCGGCGACGACCCGGAGTACGCCCTGGAGAAGGCCGTCGTCGCCGTGGCCAGGGCGGCCCGCGCCGGCCGTTCCTGAGGCAAGCCCGCCCGAGGCAAGCCCGCCCGAGGCAAGCCGAAGGCCCCGCCTCCTGCCCTGGGGAAGGGCGGAGGCGGGGCCTTCGGATCGTTCAGCGAGCCGTCGGGCTCATGCCGCACCCGCGTGGCGAACGACCGGGAGCGGCGGGGTGCCGGTCCGGAGCGGTAGAGGGGCCGCTTGATCCGTACCGGCGAGGGTCGGGGCTCACGCCCCGGAAAGGCTTCAGCCCTTCAGCGAGGCGACCTGCTTGGCCAGCGCCGACTTCTTGTTGGCGGCGGCGTTCTTGTGCAGGACACCCTTGCTGGCGGCCTTGTCCAGCTTCTTGCCGGCGAGGGCGACGGCGGCGACGGCCTTGACGGCGTCACCGGCGGCGATGGCCTCACGGGCCTGACGGACGGCGGTCTTGACCGAGGACTTGACGGCCTTGTTACGCAGGCGCGCCTTCTCGTTGGTCTTGATCCGCTTCATCTGGGACTTGATGTTCGCCACGAAAAGAGCCTTTTCAGGTTCGTTGGATTTCGATTGCGCGCCATGTACGTGTGAGAGGCACGACAGGCACAGTGGACCAGGCTACCAGTACGTCCTCGGGCGTCCCAAACCGGACCGCGGCCGCCGGTCATGGGACCATGGGGGAGTCGTATACCCGACTCCCGCCGAGACCAGCGTTCAAACGCCGAAGTCACCGAATGGATCCTGCGTGCCCGCGACCCCTACCAACGTGCCGGAGCCGAGCCGTACCGACCCGGCTCTGATCCGTAACTTCTGCATCATCGCGCACATCGACCATGGCAAGTCGACGCTCGCCGACCGGATGCTCCAGCTGACCGGCGTGGTCGACCAGCGGCAGATGCGCGCGCAGTACCTCGACCGGATGGACATCGAGCGCGAGCGCGGCATCACGATCAAGTCCCAGGCGGTCCGGCTGCCCTGGGCGCCCACCGAGGGCGAGGGTGAGGGCACGACCCACATCCTCAACATGATCGACACGCCGGGCCACGTGGACTTCACCTACGAGGTCTCGCGCTCGCTCGCCGCGTGCGAGGGCTGCATCCTCCTGGTGGACGCCGCCCAGGGCATCGAGGCCCAGACCCTCGCCAACCTCTACCTGGCGATGGAGAACGACCTCACGATCATCCCGGTCCTCAACAAGATCGACCTGCCGGCCGCCCAGCCGGACAAGTTCGCCGCCGAGCTGGCCAACCTCGTCGGCTGCGAGCCCGAGGACGTGCTGCGCGTCTCCGCCAAGAGCGGCGTCGGCGTCCCCGAGCTGCTGGACAAGGTCATCCGCGAGGTCCCGGCCCCGGTCGGCGTCAAGGACGCCCCGGCCCGCGCGATGATCTTCGACTCGGTCTACGACTCCTACCGCGGCGTGGTCACCTACGTCCGTGTCGTCGACGGCGAGCTCAAGAAGCGCGAGCGCATCAAGATGATGTCGACCGGCGCCACCCACGAGCTGCTGGAGATCGGCACCAACTCGCCCGAGATGCTGCCGGCCGACGGCCTCGGCGTCGGCGAGGTGGGCTACATCATCACCGGTGTGAAGGACGTCCGGCAGTCCAAGGTCGGTGACACGATCACCTCCCAGCAGGGCGGCGCCACCGAGGCCCTGGGCGGCTACAAGGACCCCAAGCCCATGGTCTTCTCGGGCCTGTACCCGCTGGACGGCTCGGACTACCCGGAGCTGCGCGAGGCCCTCGACAAGCTCCAGCTCAACGACGCCGCGCTCGTCTACGAGCCGGAGACCTCGGCCGCCCTCGGCTTCGGCTTCCGCGTCGGCTTCCTCGGCCTGCTCCACCTGGACGTGGTCCGCGAGCGGCTCGAGCGCGAGTTCGGCCTCGACCTCATCGCCACCGCGCCCAACGTGGTCTACAACGTGCGGATGGAGGACGGCGCCGAGCACGTCGTCACCAACCCGAGCGAGTTCCCCGAGGGCAAGATCGCCGAGGTGCACGAGCCGGTCGTCAAGGCGACCGTCCTCGCGCCCACCGAGTTCGTCGGCGCGATCATGGAGCTCTGCCAGTCCCGCCGCGGCACGATGCTGGGCATGGACTACCTCTCCGAGGACCGGGTCGAGCTGCGCTACACCCTGCCCCTCGCGGAGATCGTCTTCGACTTCTTCGACCAGCTGAAGTCCAAGACCCGCGGCTACGCCTCGCTCGACTACGAACCCACCGGCGAGCAGACCGCCGACCTGGTCAAGGTCGACATCCTGCTGCACGGCGACAAGGTCGACGCCTTCTCCGCCATCACCCACAAGGACAAGGCGTACGCCTACGGCGTGCGACTGGTCGCCAAGCTGCGCGAGCTCATCCCGCGACAGAACTTCGAGGTGCCGATCCAGGCCGCCATCGGCTCGCGGGTCATCGCCCGTGAGACGGTCCGCGCCATCCGCAAGGACGTCCTCGCCAAGTGCTACGGCGGTGACATCTCCCGTAAGCGGAAGCTGCTGGAGAAGCAGAAGGAAGGCAAGAAGCGCATGAAGATGGTCGGCAGCGTGGAGGTCCCCCAGGAGGCCTTCATCGCGGTGCTGTCCAGCGACGAGAGCGGCGAGAAGGGCAAGAAGTAGCGGCGGAGCGGTGACGCGGGAGGTGACACCGCCCGCGTACCGCCCGCCCGCCGCCCGGCGGTCGAGGAGTGCCCGTTCCCACGAGGGGACGGGCACTTTCGCGCTCCGGCGCACCACCCCGTTCACGAGGCTCTTACGCAAACGGCGCTTCGGCTCTACTCTGATCTCTGCTTGAAAGGTTACTCACGAGTCACCAGCAATGAAGCGGGCCCCGGAGGATGCCGTGACGGACAGCCAGAGCTTGATCGAGAACCGGCCGCCCTCCGTGGCGCACCTCCTTCTTGAGCGGGTCGGGTCGACACCCGACGCGGAGGCCTACCGTCACCCCGTGCCACCCGCCTCGGGCCAGGGGCCCGACGACTGGGCCTCGATCACCTGGCGTCAGGCCGCCGACCGGGTCTTCGCCGTCGCGGCGGGCCTGATCGACCTCGGGATACTCCCCCAGGAGCGGGTCGCCCTCGCCTCGTCCACCCGCCTGGAGTGGATCCTCGCGGACCTGGGCATCATGTGCTCCGGTGCCGCCACCACCCCCGTCTACCCCAGCACCAACGCCGACGAGACCGCCTTCATGCTCTCCGACGCCGGGTGCCGGGTCCTGATCGCCGAGGACGCCGCCCAGCTGGCCAAGGCCCGGCTGCGCCGCTCCGAGCTGCCCGGCCTCGCCCACGTCGTCGTCCTGGAGGCCGCCGACGCGGTGGCCGCCGAGGACGACCCCGAGGGCTGGGTGCTCTCCCTCGCCGAGCTGGAGAAGCGCGGCGCCGCCCTCCTGGAGCGCGAGCCCGGGGCCGTCCGCGAGCGCATCGACGCCCTGCGCCCCGAAGACCTCGCCACGCTCATCTACACCTCCGGCACCACCGGCCGCCCCAAGGGCGTCCGGCTGCGCCACGACGCCTGGTCCTACATGGGCCGCGCCATCGAGTCCACCGGGCTGATGCGCTCCGACGACGTGCAGTACCTGTGGCTGCCCCTCGCCCACGTCTTCGGCAAGGTCCTCACCGCCGGCGGCATCACCGTCGGCCATGTGACCGCCGTGGACGGGCGGGTCGACAAGCTCGTGGAGAACCTCAAGGTCGTCCGGCCCACCCTGATGGCCGCCGTGCCCCGCATCTTCGAGAAGGTCTACAACGGCGTCGCCGCCAAGGCCCGCGAGGCCGGGGGCGCCAAGTACAAGATCTTCCGCTGGGCCGCCGAGGTCGCCCGCGAGTACGCCAAGGTCTCCCAGGACAACTACCGCCGCACCGGCAACCGCACCGTGCCGTTCGCCCTGGCCGCCAAGCACCGCGCCGCCGACGCCCTCGTCTACGCCAAGATCCGCGACGCCTTCGGCGGCCGGCTGCGCGCCAGTGTCTCCGGCGCCTCCGCCCTCGCCCCCGACATCGGCTACTTCTTCTCCGGCGCCGGCATCCACATCCTGGAGGGCTACGGCCTCACCGAGACCAGCGCCGCCAACCTCGTCAACCCCGGCGAGGCCTACCGCACCGGCACCGTCGGCAAGCCCCTGCCCGGCACCGAGGTCCGCATCGCCGACGACGGCGAGATCCTGCTGCGCAGCCCCGGCGTCATGGAGGGCTACCACGGGCAGCCCGAGAAGACCGCCGAAGTCCTGGAGTCCGACGGCTGGTTCCACACCGGCGACATCGGCGAGCTCTCCCCGGACGGCTATCTGCGCATCACCGACCGCAAGAAGGACCTGATCAAGACCTCCGGCGGCAAGTACATCGCGCCCGCCGAGATCGAGGGCCGGTTCAAGGCCGTCTGCCCCTACGTCTCCAACGTCCTGGTGCACGGCGCCGACCGGAACTTCTGCACCGCCCTCATCGCCCTGGACGAACCCTCGATCCTCGCCTGGGCCGAGGACCACGGCATGGCGGGACGCCCGTACGCCGAGGTCGTCGCGGCCGCGGAGACCCAGGAGCTCATCGACGGCTACGTACGGCGGCTCAACGAGGGCCTCCAGCGCTGGCAGACGATCAAGAAGTTCCGGCTGCTGCCGCGCGACCTCGACGTCGAGCACGGCGAGCTCACCCCGAGCCTCAAGCTCAAGCGGCCCGTGGTCGAGCGCGAGTACAAGGACCTCATCGAGGAGATGTACGAGGGCTCGCGGGAGGCATGAGGGCCCGCACGGCACTCGTCGAACTGGCGTTTACGCACTCGTAGCGGGGCACTTGCGCAACTCGGCCAACCCCGGCCCGGTAGGTCTGCCAGTCTGTCGGTGGTGAATTCCGCACTATGCCGTAAGCGGTCAGGAGCACCACCGTGAGGACATCACCGAGCGGCGGCGGGGGCCAGGGCGACCAGGCCGTCGCCCGCGCGCCCGCCCGCCGGACCGACGCGGCCGCCGCGCCGCACCACACCGCGGGGCCGCGACCCGGCGCCCCGCCGGGCTGCCCCGGCGAGGGCCCGCCGACGGCCCGCACCAGCCTGCCCGCCGACGCCCGCGCGCCCTCCGCGGCGCGCCGGTTCGTCCGCAGCGTGCTGGCCGGCTGGAACGCCCACGACATGGTCACCGACGACGCCACGTTGCTGGTCAGCGAGCTGGTGACCAACGCCGTCGTGCACGCGGGCACCTCCGTCGACCTGGAGTGCCGGCTCGACCCCGCGCGCGGCGGCAACCTCGTCGTGGAGGTCACCGACCACCACCCGGCCCGCGAGTTCCGCGCCCGCCCCCGCCGCGCCGCCGGGCGCGACGGCGCCGCCGCGCACAGCGGCCGCGGCCTGCGGCTCGTCGCCGAACTGGCCGAGACCTGGGGCACCGCCTACCGGCGCACCGACAAGACCGTCTGGTTCCACCTCCCCACCTGCCCGGGCGACCCCGCGGCGGCCGGCGCCCGTGCCCCCGCCGGCATCCCCGAACAGGCCCTGCTGCGCGACCTGGACGTCGCCGAGGTCCTCGCCCCCGTCCCCGCCGCCCTCCCCGTCCCCCCGGTCGCCGTCCCGCCCGCCCGCCGCCTCGCCGAACGCGGCCACCACCGCGCCCTGTCCTTCCTCGCCGAGGCCTCCGAACTCCTCGCCGGGCAGTTCGACGAGGACATGGTCGCCTCCCTCGCCACCCAGCTCGCCGTCCCCCGCCTGGCCGACTGGAGCGCCGTATGGCTCGACGCCGACGGCGCCCCCGGCGCGATCCGCCCCGCCCCGCGCCTGTCCTGCGTCTGGCACGCCCGCGAACACCGCATCGAGCCCCTCCGCACCACCCTCCAGCGCACCCCGCCCGCCTTCCCCGCCGCCGGCAGCGCCGTCCCCTGGCCGTACGGGCCCGACAGCGGCACGGCCCTGGCCTGCCGGCTGGTCGCGGGCGGCCGCGGCCTCGGCACCCTCCTGCTCGGCCGCGGCGGCACGTCCGCCCTGGCCGGCGACGTCACCGCCCTCGCCGAGGACTTCGCCCGCCGCGTCGCCCTCGCCCTCGCCTCGGCCCGCCGGTACACCCGCCAGGCCACCATCAGCCACATCCTCCAGCGCGGACTGCTGCCCCGCGGCATCAAGGCGATCCCCGGCGTCGACCACGCCGTCGTCTACGAACCCCGCGGCGACGCCTCCGCCGGCGGCGACTTCTACGACGTCTTCGCGGCCGGCGGCGGCCGCTGGTGCTTCGCCCTCGGCGACGTCTGCGGCAGCGGCCCCGAGGCCGCCGTCACCACCGGCCTCGTCCGCCCCTGGCTGCGGGCCCTGGCCAAGGAGGGATACGGCGTCGCCGACGTCCTCGACCGGCTCAACCGGATGCTCGGCGAGGAGGCGGCCGAGGCGGAGGCCGGCACGGGCCCCCGCTTCCTGTCCCTGCTCCACGGCGAGCTCGTGCCCGCCGGCTCCGGCGGCGTGCGCTGCACGCTCGCCAGCGCCGGGCACCCGCTGCCGCTGCTGCTCGGCCCCGACGGCTCGGTACGGCCTGTGGCGGCGCCCCAGATGCTGCTCGGCGTTGTCGAGGAGGTCGGCTACGGCAGCGAGACCTTCGACCTGGCGGCGGGGGAGACCCTGCTGTGCGTCACCGACGGGGTCACCGAGCGCAAGTCCGGAAGCCGCCTGTTCGACGACGGCGACGGCCTCGCCGCCGTCCTCGCGGAGTGCGCCGGCCTGAGCGCCGAGGGCGTCGCCGCCCGGATCCGCCGGGTCGTCCACGACTTCGCCCCCGACCCGCCCGACGACGACCTGGCCCTGCTGGTGCTCCGGGCCGAGTGAGCCGCGCCACCCCGCGGGGCGGCAGGCAATCCCGCGCGTGCGGGACAATAGGACGCATGCCCTCCGTACTGCCCGACGGCGAACCCGTGCCCGACGACGGGACGCTGCCCCGTCACGCCCTCGCCGGCTCCGGGCAGCGGCCCCTCGGCTTCTACCTCCACGTGCCCTACTGCGCCACCCGCTGCGGCTACTGCGACTTCAACACCTACACCGCGAGTGAGCTGCGCGGCTCCGGTGGCGCCCTCGCCTCCCGCGACAACTACGCCGAGACCGTCGCCGAGGAGATCCGGCTGGCCCGCAAGGTGCTCGGCGAAGACCCCCGACCGGTGGAGACGGTCTTCGTCGGCGGCGGCACGCCCACCCTGCTGCCGGCCGCCGACCTGGGCCGGATGCTCGCCGCCATCCGCGACGAGTTCGGGCTCGCCGAGGGCGCCGAGGTCACCACGGAGGCCAACCCCGAGTCCGTCGACCCGCGCTACCTGGAGGAACTGCGGGCCGCCGGCTTCAACCGGGTCTCCTTCGGCATGCAGAGCGCCCGGCAGCACGTCCTCAAGATCCTCGACCGCACCCACACCCCCGGCCGCCCCGAGGCCTGTGTGGCCGAGGCCCGCGCGGCCGGCTTCGAGCACGTCAACCTCGACCTGATCTACGGCACCCCCGGCGAGAGCGACGACGACTGGCGGGCCTCCCTGGACGCCGTCCTCGGCGCCGGCCCCGACCACGTCTCGGCGTACGCCCTGATCGTCGAGGAGGGCACGCAGCTCGCCCGGCGCATCCGGCGCGGCGAGGTCCCGATGACGGACGACGACGTCCACGCCGACCGCTACCTGATCGCCGAGGAGATGCTCTCGGGGGCGGGCTTCTCCTGGTACGAAGTCTCGAACTGGGCCACGAACGACGCCGCCCGCTGCCGCCACAACGAGCTCTACTGGCGCGGCGCCGACTGGTGGGGCGCGGGCCCCGGGGCGCACTCCCATGTGGGGGGCGTGCGCTGGTGGAACGTCAAGCACCCGGGCGCGTACGCGCAGGCGCTGGCCGAGGGGCGCTCCCCGGGCGCCGGTCGCGAGCTCTTGTCGGACGAGGACCGGCGGGTGGAACGGATCCTGCTGGAGCTGCGGCTGGAGGAGGGGTGCCCGCTGGCGTTGCTGCGGCCGGCGGGTCGCGCGGCGGCGGACCGGGCGCTGGCGGACGGGCTGCTGCGGGCCGAGGCGTACGAGGCGGGGAGTGCGGCGCTGACGCTGCGGGGGCGGCTGCTGGCCGATGCCGTGGTGCGGGACCTGGTGGACTGATCGGGGGCTCCGCCCCCGGACCCCCGCTCCTCAAACGCCGGAGGGGCTGATTTCCGTCACGAAGTCGATCAGCTCCTCCACGCGCCCCAGCAGCGCCGGCTCCAGGTCCTTGTACGACCGCACGGAGCCCAGGATCCGCTGCCACGCGGCGCCCGTGTTCTGCGGCCACCCCAGGGCCCGGCACACGCCCGTCTTCCAGTCCTCGCCGTGCGGCACCCGGGGCCACTGGCCGATGCCCACCGACGACGGCTTCACGGCCTCCCACACGTCCACGTACGGGTGGCCGACGACCAGGACGTGTTCGCTCGTCACGGACGCCGCGATGCGGGACTCCTTCGAGCCCGGGACCAGGTGGTCGACCAGGACGCCCAGGCGTGCGTCGGGGGCGGGGCCGAAGGCGCGGACGATCTCGGGGAGGTCGTCGACGCCCTCCAGGTACTCCACGACCACGCCCTCGATCCGCAGGTCGTCGCCCCAGACCCGTTCCACGAGCTCCGCGTCGTGGCGCCCCTCGACGTAGATGCGCCCGGCGCGCGCCACCCGCGCGCGGGCGCCCGGTACGGCGATCGAGCCGGAGGCCGTGCGCTGCGGCCCGCGCGCGGCGGGGGCCGAGGGGCGTACGAGGGTCACCACGCGCCCCTCCAGGAGGAACCCCCGGGGGTCCATCGGGAACACCCGGTGCTTCCCGAAGCGGTCCTCCAGCGTCACCGTCGGCCCCTGCGCCGACTTCTCACAGCGGATCACCGCCCCGCAGAACCCGGTGGTCACCTCCTCCACCACGAGATCCACCTCGGCCGGCACCTCCGGAACGGGCGCGCTCCGCTTCCACGGAGGGGTCAGGTCCGGTCCGTACTCTCTGCTGCGCATGCGCGCCATTGTGGATCACGACACGCCGAAGCGGTCCCGTAGCGCGTCGCGCTGGCGCCGTACGAACCCCGCGTCCACCACCGCCCCGTGCCCCGGCACGTACACCGCGTCCTCGCCGCCCAGCTCCAGCAGCCGGTCCAGCGCCGCCGGCCAGGCGTGCGGCAGCGCGTCCGGCCCGGCCTGCGGCTCGCCGGACTCCTCGACCACGTCGCCGCAGAAGACGATCTCGGGCTCCCCCGGTCCGCCCGGCACGAGGACGGCCAGGTCGTACGCCGTGTGCGCCGGGCCCACGTTCGCGAGCAGCACCCGCCGCCCGCCGCCCAGGTCGACCGTGACCTCCCCCGAGACGGCGTGCCGGGGCGGGACGAGCAGCTCCACCGCCTCGGCGGCGGCCTCGCGCGGCACCCCGTAGCGCAGCGCGTCCCGCCGCAGCTCCTCGCGCTCGCGCTCGGTGGCCATCCGCTCGGCGAGTCCCACCGCCCCGTAGACCTCCACGCCGGAGAACGCGGCCGTGCCCAGGACGTGGTCGAAGTGGGGATGGGTGAGTGCGATGTGCGTCACGGACCGGCCGAAGAGCCGCTGCACCTCGCGCCGGATCTCCGTGCCCTCGCGCAGCGACGAGCCGGTGTCCACGACCAGGACGCCGTCCGGCCCCGCGATCGCCCCCGTGGTGGCGTCCCAGCCCGGCAACCTGCGGCGTACGACGCCCGGAGCGAGCCGTTCCCAGTGCGCCGCGACGGCGCCGGAATCCCCGTGGTTCTCCATACCGCGACGCTAGCGGGCGGGCGTCGCGGCCGCCCGCCCGGACGCACGGCGGGGGCGCGTGGCGGGGGCCGCCCTTGCCCTGGCCGTGGTGCCCGGCCGTACACTGGCTTGAGGGTTCTGGCACTCGTGACCTTTGAGTGCCAAGGGCGGGGGTCGAACCGGACCCCCGCGCGTGCGACCCTCGTACGGGTCGTGCGACCCGTACGACCTGAACGACCCGTGACGACGGCCGACGGACCGGACCGACTGGAGGTGCGCGCGATGCTGAGCGAACGCAGGCTCGAAGTGCTGCGCGCCATCGTCCAGGACTACGTGGGCACCGAGGAGCCCGTCGGCTCCAAGGCCCTCACCGAGCGGCACCGGCTGGGAGTCTCCCCGGCCACGGTCCGCAACGACATGGCCGCGCTGGAGGACGAGGGTTTCATCGCCCAGCCCCACACCAGCGCTGGCCGGATCCCGACCGACAAGGGCTACCGCCTCTTCGTCGACAAGCTGGCGGCCGTCAAGCCGCTGTCGTCGCCGGAGCGCCGGGCCATCCAGAACTTCCTGGACGGCGCCGTCGACCTGGACGACGTGGTGGCCCGCACGGTGCGGCTGCTGGCGCAGCTGACCCGGCAGGTCGCGGTGGTGCAGTACCCCTCGCTGAGCCGTTCGACCGTGCGGCACGTGGAGCTGCTCGCGCTCGCCCCGGCCCGGGTCATGCTCGTGCTGATCACGGACACCGGGCGGGTCGAGCAGCGCATGGTCGACTGCCCGGCGCCGGTCGGCGAGACCTCCCTGGCAGACCTGCGCGCGCGGCTGAACAGCCGGGTCGTGGGACGCCGGTTCACGGACGTGCCGAGGCTGGTCATGGACCTCCCGGAGTCCTTCGAACCGGAAGATCGCGGAACCGTTTCTACGGTTCTCGCCACCCTGCTGGAGACCCTGGTCGAGGAGACCGAGGAACGGCTGATGATCGGCGGCACCGCCAATCTCACTCGTTTCGGTCATGACTTCCCGCTGACGATCCGGCCCGTGCTGGAGGCGTTGGAGGAGCAGGTCGTGCTGCTCAAGCTGCTCGGCGAGGCCAAGGACTCGGGGATGACCGTACGCATCGGTCACGAGAACGAGCACGAGGGTCTGAACTCCACATCGGTCGTCGCCGTCGGCTACGGTTCGGGCGACGAGGCCGTCGCCAAACTCGGCGTGGTCGGACCGACCCGCATGGACTACCCCGGAACGATGGGAGCGGTACGCGCAGTGGCACGTTACGTCGGACAGATCCTGGCGGAGTCGTAAGTGGCCACGGATTACTACGCGATCCTGGGCGTCCGGCGCGATGCCTCGCAGGATGAGATCAAGAAGGCCTTCCGCCGTCTCGCGCGCGAGCTGCACCCGGACGTCAACCCGGACCCGAAGACGCAGGAACGCTTCAAGGAGATCAACGCCGCCTACGAGGTGCTCTCCGACCCGCAGAAGAAGCAGGTCTACGACCTCGGTGGTGACCCGTTGTCCTCCTCGGGCGGCGCCGGCGCCGGTGCCGGCGGCTTCGGCGCGGGCTTCGGCAACTTCTCCGACATCATGGACGCGTTCTTCGGCCAGGCCTCGCAGCGCGGTCCGCGCTCGCGTACGCGCCGCGGCCAGGACGCCATGATCCGGCTCGAGGTCAGCCTGGCGGAGTCCGCCTTCGGCACCACCAAGGACATCCAGGTCGACACCGCCGTCGTCTGCACCACGTGCAGCGGCGAGGGCGCGGCCCCGGGCACGTCCGCGCAGACCTGTGACATGTGCCGCGGCCGGGGCGAGGTCTCCCAGGTCACCCGGTCCTTCCTGGGCCAGGTCATGACCTCCCGCCCGTGCCCGCAGTGCCAGGGCTTCGGCACGGTCGTGCCGACCCCGTGCCCGGAGTGCGCCGGCGACGGCCGCGTCCGGTCGCGGCGGAACCTCACCGTCAAGATCCCCGCCGGTGTCGACAACGGCACCCGCATCCAGCTCGCGGGCGAGGGCGAGGTCGGCCCCGGCGGCGGCCCGGCCGGTGACCTCTACGTGGAGATCCACGAGACCCCGCACCCGGTCTTCCAGCGCCGCGGCGACGACCTCCACTGCACGGTCACCATCCCGATGACGGCGGCCGCGCTCGGCACGAAGGTGCCGCTGGAGACGCTGGACGGTGTCGAGGAGATCGACATCCGCCCGGGCACTCAGTCCGGCCAGTCGATCCCGCTGCACCAGCGCGGCGTCACCCACCTGCGCGGCGGCGGCCGCGGTGACCTCATCGTGCACGTCGAGGTCACCACGCCCAGCAAGCTGGACGCCCAGCAGGAGGAACTGCTGCGGCAGCTGGCCAAGATGCGCAACGAGGAACGCCCGATGGGCGAGTTCAAGCCGGGGCAGCAGGGGCTGTTCTCGCGCTTGAAGGACGCGTTCAACGGGCGGTAGGCGCCCGGCCGGGGGTCCGGGGGTTCGTCCCCCGGGCGAGCACGGTAAGCCGGGGCAGCAGGGGCTGTTCTCGCGGCTGAAGGACGCGTTCAACGGGCGGTAGCCCGTACCTCTTCCGACGACCGGGCCGCCCATCGGGCGGCCCGGTCGGTTTGTGACACGATGTGGTCATGGCTCCGTTGTCCGGACTGACCGGACTCACCCGACTGTTCGAGCATCCGGTCGTACAGGCCCCGATGGCGGGCGGCGGCTCCACCCCGGCCCTGGTGGCGGCGGTCGGCGAGGCCGGCGGCCTCGGGTTCCTCGCCGCGGGGTACAAGACGCCGGCCGCGATGTACGAGGAGATCGAGCAGCTCCGCGCGCTGACCTCCCGGCCCTTCGGCGTCAACCTCTTCATGCCGCAGCCGCCGGCCGCCGACCCGGCCGCCGTCGAGGTGTACGCGGAGCGACTGGCCGGCGAGGCCGCCCGGTACCGGACGCCGCTGGGCGACCCGGACCAGGCCTCGGACGACGCCTACGACGCCAAGCTCGCCCTCCTCCTCGACGACCCGGTGCCCGTCGTCTCCTTCACTTTCGGGTGTCCTTCGCGGACGGCCGTGGACGCCTTGGCCGCGGCCGGCACGCTCACGGTGGTGACCGTGACGTCGGTCGCCGAGGCCCGCGCGGCGTGGGAGGCGGGCGCGGACGCGGTCTGCGTCCAGGGCGTGGAGGCCGGCGGCCACCGGGGCACCCACCACGACGACCCGCACGCCGGTGGCCCGGGCGCCGGGGCCGGGCTGCTGCCGCTGCTCGCCGAGGTGCGCGAGGCCGTGCCGCTGCAGGTCCTCGCGGCGGGCGGGCTGATGCGCGGCGAGCAGATAGCCGCGGTCCTGGCGGCGGGGGCCTGCGCGGCGCTGCTCGGTACGGCGTTCCTGCCCTGCCCGGAGTCCGGCGCCCACCCGTTGCACAAGCAGGCCCTGACCGATCCGGTGTTCGTGGGCACCGAGCTGACCCGGGCCTTCACAGGGCGTCCCGCGCGGGGCCTGGTGAACCGTTTCATCCGGGAGCACGGCCCGTACGCCCCGGCCGCCTATCCGGAGATCCACCATCTGACCTCGGGCCTGCGCAAGGCCGCCGCCACGGCCGGCGACGCGCAGGGCATGCACCTGTGGGCCGGGCAGGGCCACCGCCTGGCCCGCGCCCTGCCGGCGGGCGAGCTGGTCGGGGTGCTGGCCGCCGAGCTGGCGGCGGCCCGGGTGCCGCCGACCGCCTGAGCCGGACCACAACGCCACACGGCCACACGGCCACACGGCCACACGGCCGCACGGCCCGGATCGCCGGTCCCGGTCGTCGAGTCGAACAGCAAGTCCTAGAGAGCGAGTACGTCATGACAGCGCCGGTGTTCCTGGTCGAAGAGGGCTCCCTGACGGGTGTCTTCCCCGGCACCGTCTTCCCCCTGGACGGCCCCGAGGGCCGCCACGCGGTCTCCGTGCGCCGGCTGCGCGTGGGCGAGGAGATCGTGCTGACCGACGGCGACGGCACGGGCGCCCACGGCACCGTGGCGGCCGTCGAGGGCAAGGACCACCTCGACGTCGCGGTGACGTCCGTGCGGTCCGAACCGCTGCCCCAGCCCCGCATCACCGTCGTCCAGGCCCTGCCCAAGGGCGACCGGGGCGAGCTGGCCGTCGAGACCATGACCGAGACGGGCGTCGACGCGATCGTGCCGTGGTCGGCCTCGCGCTGCGTCACCCAGTGGAAGGGCGAGCGCGGCCTGAAGTCGCTGGGCAAGTGGCGCGCGACGGCCCGTGAGGCGGGCAAGCAGTCCCGGCGTCTGCGCTTCCCCACCGTGGCCGACGCCATGACGACCCGGCAAGTGGCGGAGCTGCTGGCCGACGCCACGTTCGCGGCGGTGCTCCACGAGGAGGGCAGCACGCCGCTGGCCACGGCCGAGCTGCCGGCGACCGGCTCCATCGTGCTGGTCGTCGGTCCGGAGGGCGGGGTGTCCCCGGAGGAGCTCGCCGCCTTCGCCGAGGCGGGCGCCCATCCGTACCGCCTGGGCCCGAGCGTGCTGCGGACCTCGACGGCCGGTACGGCGGCCGCGGCGCTGCTCCTGGGCCGGACGGGCCGCTGGGGCTGACGGACCCCCCGACCGACGGATTCCGGCCCCGGAGCGGCGGATTCCGGCCCCGGTTGACCGGGGCCGGACTCACCGGGACGCCCGGGGCCGGGGAGACTGGTGATCACGGCCGGCCGGGGTCACCGGGGCCGGCGCACAGGACCGACGGGGGGAAGGGCGGGCGTGGGGAACACATGGCACGGCTGCGTGCACGTGACTACGAGCGGATGCTCGACCTGGCCGTGGCGGTGCTGGAGGACGACGGCACCGAGTCGGCATGGCACCTGATCACCGGCCAGCTGCTGGAGGCGATGGGGTGCGACTCCGCGACGTTCTCCGTGGTGAACGTCGCGGAGGGGACGGGACGCATCGAGGGCTGGGCGCCCGAGCGGCTGAGCGAGCACGTCGGCGACCTGGTGCCCAGACGGCTCCGCCAGGGCCATCCGCTGGTCTCCTACATCGTCGACGGCGGGCAGTCGCCGGTGACCGTGAGCGAGATCTGTGACACCTGGCGGCAGAGCCAGTGGTACCAGGAGGCCCGCCGGGACTTCGGCGTCACCCAGCAGCTGGGCCTGCCCATCCCCGGCGACCCGGACCTCGTCCGGCTGGTGCTGGTCGGGCGCGACGGCAGCTTCCGGGCCGACGACCTGGCCTTCGCCGCCCGCGTCCAGCCGTTGCTCGTCAGCGCGGGCAACCACGTCCAGCACTGGCGCCGGCTGCGCGCCACCGCTCCGGCGCTCGCCGTGGACCGTCCCTCGGGGCACGGCCTGACGCCCCGGGAACTGACGGTGCTGGGCCTGCTGGCCGAGGGCCTGCCGACGCTCGGCATCGCCCGGCGGCTGGCGATCTCCCCGCACACCGTCAACCGGCACCTGGAGAAGGTCTACCGGAAGCTGGGTACGAACAACCGTGTGTCGGCGGTGCTGCTGGCGCAGCAGGCGGGACTCGTGCCGGGCGGGGCGACGGGGACGCCGGCGGCCCGGCCCCGCGGGCCGGTGGAGGGCCCCGACCGGGCGCCGTAACATGCCGTGGCAGGGGGACTACCCGGCGTGCCGTTCGCCGGGCGACGGGGGTGGACCACAGGGAAGGCAGCCGTCATGCCACAGCTTCGCGCGCGCGACTACGAGGCCATGCTCGATCTGGTCGTCGCGGTCCTGGAGAGCGACGACCCCGGCGCCCGGCGGCACCTGATGGCGGAACACCTCCTCGGCGCCCTCGACTGCGGCACGGTCATCTTCGCCCGTGTCGCCGCGGAGCCGGGACTGCCGGGCGGGTCCGACGGATGGGCGCCGCGGCGGCTGGACCAGGAGGCGGTGGCCGAGGTGGTCCGGCGGCGGACGCGCCAGCGCCACCCCCTGATCCCCTACCTCGCCACGGGCGGGCGCGAGCCGATGACGATGAACCGGCTCTGCGGCGACCGCCGCTGGCACCACTCCGCCTGGCGCGACGAGGCCCACCGCGACTACGGCACCACCCACCAGCTGGCCCTGCCCCTGCCCGCCGACGGCCCGGTGCTGCGGGCGGTCTCCCTGGGCCGCGACGGCGCGTTCACCGCGCAGGACCTGGCGTTCGCCACCCGGGTCCAGCCGCTCCTCGTCACCGCCGACCGCCATGTGCGCGAGCTGCGCCGCCTGCGTGACGCGGTCGAGGCCACGCCCGCCGCCGACCCGGCCGCCGGGCCGGGACACGGTCTGACGCCCCGTGAACTGACCGTCCTGGGCCTCCTCTCCGAGGGCATCACCGCCCACGGCATCGGCCGCCGCCTGACGATCTCCCCCCACACGGTCAACCGCCACCTGGAGAGGATCTACCGCAAGCTGGGCACCAACAACCGGGTCTCCACCGTACTGCTGGCCAAGCGGGTGGGCATCGTTCCCTGACCACGCGGGCATGGGCAGTTCTTCCCATGGCGCGGGGGGCCGCGCGGACGCGATGATCGTGGTACGGAAAAGGGAGGGGGCGCCGACGCCGGCCACGGGGGGATCGACGTCGGCGCCCCGCGTATTCCGTGGCGCCCGCCCCGGCCCCTGTGCGCATACTGCGGTTCATGACTGCTGCGGAGAGCGCGTTCCTGACCGTCGGCGGGAACGACGCCGAGCTGACCGAGCGGCTGGAGAGCGAGCTCGGCGCGTTCAACGACGCGGCCACCGGGGGCGCGGCCCGCGGTGAGTTCTCCGTACGGGCCATGGACGACGACGGTGGGCTCGTCGGCGGCCTCACCGCCTGGACGTGGGGCGGCCTGTGCGGCATCGAGCTGCTGTGGGTGCGCGAGGACAGCCGCTCCGGCGGCTGGGGCGCACGGCTGCCGGCCGAGGCCGAGGCGGAGGCCGCCCGGCGCGGCTGCGACCGCGTGACGGTCTCCTCGTACACCTTCCAGGCGCCGGGCTTCTACGCGCGCCACGGCTACACCGAGGTCGGGCGCATCGCCGGCGTCCCCGGCGGGCACGCGGACGTCCACCTGTCCAAGACGCTGAAGCGGCGTCAGTAGCGCGGCCGGGCCCCCGTTCCGGCCCCACCCGCGTTTCGGCACACTCCGGACACAGGTGACAATGTTCGTCGCTTCACCTATGTACCAGGAGATTCATGTACAAGCGCCTTCCCCTGTCCGTCCTGTGCCTCACGGCCGTCGTCCTCGGCACGTCGGCGTGCGACACCTCGGGCGACAGCGGCGCCGACCGTCCCGCCGCCTCGGCCGCTCCGTCCGCGTCCGCGTCCGCCGCCCCCTCCGCGAGCCCGTCGGGCGGCACCGCGGAGCCGCGGAAGCTGACGGAACTGACGGCCGCGCTCTACCTGCGCACCATCCGGAAGAACTACCCGGACCTCGACCGCATCGGCGACGACGACCTCGTCGCCCACGGCAACGCGTTCTGCCTCGCCCGGGGCCAGGCCCTCGGCGACCAGGCCAGGAAGACCATGCGGGAGCTGGACATCACCCCGACGCAGGGAACCCGGATCCTGGGCACCGCCCACGCCTTCTGCCGGTAGCGGGCACGGGCGGCCGGCGGCCCGCCCCCGGCCCGTCCCGGCCCCCGCCCCCGGCCCGTCCCGGCCCCCGCCCCCGTCCCGGCCCGGGTCCTAACGCACCCGGTACACCTGGCCGGTCCCCGCGCCCTCGATCGAGCGGACGTACGCCATCGCCACACGCGCCGCCGGCACCGGCTCCATGCCCGCGAAGAACGGCCCGTAGGAGGGCAGGGACTCCTCGGCCACCGTCGGGCTCACCGCGTTGATCCGCCGCGGCGGCAGCTCGATCGCGGCGGCCCGTACGAACGCCTCGACCGCGCCGTTCGCCGCCGAAGCGGCCGCCCCGGCCACGATCGGCTCCTCCGTGAGGATGCCGCTGACCAGGGTGAACGAGCCGGTCGCGGCTACGTGCCGGGCGCCCTGGCGGACCAGCTCCAGCTGGCTCAGGGCCTTGCCCCGGAACGTCGCCGCGAAGTCGTCGGCGGTCAGCTTCGCCAGCGGCGCGAACACGGCGTCGCCCGCCGCGACCGCCACCGCGTCCAGCGCGCCCGCCTGCCCGTACATCCGGGCCATCGCCTCCGGATCGGTCACGTCGCAGACCAGGTCGCCGCCCGAGCGGCCCACGCCGACCACCTCGTGACCCCGCCCCACGAGCGCCGCGCGCACCGCGCCGCCCAGCGTGCCGCCCGCGCCGACCAGAAGAATCCTCACAGCCCACCGTCCAATGACTGGGAACGAATCCGGGGAGGTTCCCCCCGGCGCCACCGACGCTACGGACGACCGCCGGTGCTCGGAAATGCCGTCCGGGCAGCGACTATGCTCGGCGGGCATGGACGATGTGGAACTGCGCCACCTGCGCGCCCTGGCCGCGATAGCCGAGGCCGGCACCGTCACCGCGGCCGCGACCCGGCTGCACATGACGCAGCCGGCCCTCTCCCGCACCCTCGCCCAGCTCGAAGGGCGCGTCGGTGTACGGCTCGTCGACCGGTCCTCCCGGCACCTGGAACTCACCCCGGCCGGCACGACCCTGCTCGGCCACGGCCGCGCCATCCTCGCCCACGTCGACGCCGCGCTCGCCGACACCCGCGCCGTCGACCGGCCCCTGCGCCTCGGCTACACCTGCGCCGTCCTCGGGCAGCAGACCGTCCCGCTGCTGCGCTCCTGGCGTCGTACACATCCGCACGCGCCGCTGGAGGTCGTCCGCCAGGACAACAGCACCGCCGGGCTCGCCACCGGCGACACCGATGTGGCGGTGCTGCGCACCGTGCCCGGCGACCCGCGGATCCGCGCCGAGGCCCTCTACACCGAGGACCGCGTCGCCGCCCTGCCCGACGACCATCCGCTCGCCGCCCGCGACCGGGTCCGCCTCGCCGACCTCACCGCCGGCCACCCGGAACCCCTGCCGCTGGCCCTGTGGCCGGGCACGGGCACCGCCTCGGTGGACCTGTGGCCCCCGGAGCTGCGCCCGGCCCGGACGGTCGAGGTCCGTAACGTCGACGAATGGCTCAACCTCATCGCCACGGGTGGCGCGTTCGGCGTCGGCGCGGAGGGCACGGCGGAGAGCCACGGCCATCCCGGCGTCCGCTTCGTGCCGGTCGCCGACGCTCCCGTCGCCACCGTCTATCTCGCCCGCCCGGCGCACCCCACGCATCCGCGCACGGAGGACTTCCTCGCGGCGGTCCGGGACGTGGTCAGCGCCTAGAGCTACGACCTGAGGTGGGCCTGCTGCAGGGCCGCCGTTATCCAGGCCTTGAGACGACGTGCCAGCTCCTGGCCCGGCGTGGCCGCCGCGTACCGCAGGACTTTGTCGATATATGCATCTGTGGATTCCTTGCCGTCCATCCACCGACGCCCCGACGCCGTGATCGTCAGTTCATGCTCAGGCATGACGGGTCCCCCAACCTGTGTCGAGATGCGAATCGACTCTAGTGAGCCGCGAGCGGGCACGCTCGGAATGCAGCATCTTCTTTGTTTTTACCCCTTGACCGGTCCGTCGTCACCGGGTTCTCCGCCCTCCGGTTGCGATTTCAGAGCGTTTGCGACGCCGAACAAGGATGCGAATACCCAGACATAGGTCCCCGGCACCTTCCGCCTGGACAGGTCGCCGGGCTTCGGGGCGTCGATTATCAGGATCCCCTGCACTTCCTCCCCGGCCCACGCGCCCTGGGCGATGATGGAGCGGTGCCCGCTGCCCAGCGTGAAGTCCAGAATGGCGTCAGGCTTCAGCACGTCCTTCACATACACCGGGTCCTTGTTCTCCATCACGTGCTTCAGCTTGGAGAATTTCCCTGAGTGGGAGGTGAATTCCGACGGCGTTCCGTTCGGCCCGCCCGACACGACCTCCCGTGTGTAGAGCTCCTTGACCGGGTCGAACGAGTAGAACGCGCACCGCGCGTCACTGCCCAGGCTTTCCGCCAGCAGGGGCGCGAGCCGCTCGAGAATCCTCTCCGCCTTCACCGTCGCGGTCGCCGGCTTCGTGAACGCCTCGCCTATGTACTCGATGATCGGCGCGAGCAGCCCCTCCCTGCGCGCGCGGTCCTGCACGGTGTTCCGCTTGTGCAGGACGAACGCCCATACGGGGGGCGCGGCGGCCAGCAGGATGGTGAGGGTGACGAGCCCGAGCTTCGCCAGGCCGTGGGCGTCCTTGGCTATCCAGCCGATGGCCGAACCCGTGGCAGGGAGCAGGACCGTGAACGTCAGAATGAGCACGTCCTGCTTTTTTGAGCCGCTCTTGAGGTCGGGCATGGCACCTTCTTCGGGAGTTTTCGATTGTCCCTGTCGAGGATTTGCGCCTCTGGCGGCTCGTATTATTCCCGGACCTCTTCGCTTTCCGACCACCCTTGCGTCTCCTGTGGTGACCTGAAGGCCAGAGCTTGCAGCGACGTGGGGGCGCGTGCGATATCCGGAGCGCTGGTTCGTGGCCACGTACGCCCTCGGCGGTGAGCGGGGCGCGCGCAGGCGGGGCGCCGGCGGGCCCCGTCCGGTGAACGGCCGCGGCCGGTTGGGGAATTGCCCGCGTGGCCGTGGCCCGGAGGCGTCCTTCCCCACGCGTCCGGCCAATGGGACACTCCCGCTATGGGTGCGTTGGGGCGCATACGTCTGTCCAGGGCGCGGTACGCGGCGGGCGCCGCCGTGGTCACCGGCGTCGCGGTGCTGACCCTGGCCGGCTGCGAACCGGCCGGCGGGCTCGACGCGGTGACCGTCGCCGTCACCACGCAGCGGCTGGCCGGGGCCGAGCTGGACCACGTCGGCGCCAAGGCCGCCTGGCTCAACTGCCGGGGCAAGGCGGAGAACGGCGGCCCGGACGGCAGCGGTGCCACCCAGCCGGTCACCGTCGTGGGCGTCGACTGCGAGGGGCGCACCGAGTCGGGCAAGAAGATCATCGTCTTCGGCCGGATCACCGGTATGACCGACCGGTCCTGCCTGCGCGGCCTCCTCACCGCCAAGGTCGACGGCCGGACGGTGTTCTCCGCCGGCGTGCTCGGCGACTGCGCGCACAGCGGCGGCAAACCCGCCGACCCGCCGCCCGCGCCGAGCCGGCCCGGCGGGGCGAAGCCGCCGCCGCACACCCCCGGTTCGCACCCCTCGCCGGACTGCACGGACAGGACGCCGCCGCACGCGCCCTCGCCGGCCCCGCCGCAGGGCAAGTGACGGGGCGGGTCGCCACGCTCGTACGGACGGCCCGGTAACATCCGGACCGTACGAGCCGACGATCCGGGAGGAGCCCACCGGTGGCGGGAGAACCGCAGGCCGACTGCCTGTTCTGCAAGATCGTCTCGGGTGATGTACCCGCGACGGTCGTCAAGGAGACCGAGACGACCCTCGCGTTCCGCGACATCAACCCCCAGGCCCCGGTGCACTGCCTGGTGATCCCCAAGGTCCACTACCCGGACGCGGCCTCCCTCGCCTCCGCCGAGCCGGCGATCGCCGCCGACGTGCTCCGCGAGGCCGGCGAGGTGGCCCTCCAGGAGAATGGGGACAACGGCTTCCGCATCGTCTTCAACACCGGTGCCGGCGCCGGGCAGACCGTCTTCCACGCGCACGCCCACGTCCTCGGCGGCCGCGGCTTCGACTGGCCCCCGGGGTAGACCTTGTCCGTCCGCGAATTGGTCGTCCTCGGTACGGCCAGCCAGGTGCCGACGAGGCACCGCAACCACAACGGCTACGTCCTGCTCTGGGACGGCGAGGGCATCCTCTTCGACCCGGGCGAGGGAACGCAGCGTCAGATGCTGCGCGCCCGGGTGGCCGCGCACGACCTCAACCGGATCTGCGTCACCCACTTCCACGGCGACCACTCCCTCGGCCTCGCCGGGGTGATCCAGCGCGTCAACCTCGACCGGGTGCCCCACCGGGTCACCGCGCACTACCCCGCGAGCGGACAGCGCTTCTTCGACCGGCTGCGGTACGCCACGGCGTACAAGGAGACGGTGAAGCTGGCCGAGGAGCCGGTGGCGGGCACGGGCGCGGTGCTGGCCGACACCCCGTCGTACGCCCTGGAGGCACGCCGGCTCTCGCATCCGGTGGAGTCCTACGGCTACCGCCTGGTCGAGCCCGACGGGCGCCGGATGCTGCCGGAGCTGCTGGCGGCCCATGGGATCGCCGGGCCGGACATCGGCCGGCTCCAGCGCGAGGGCGCGGTCGGCGGGATCACCCTGGACGAGGTGAGCGAGGTGCGGCGCGGGCAGCGCTTCGCGTTCGTGATGGACACCCGGCTGTGCGACGGCGTCCACGAGCTCGCCGAGGGTTGCGACCTGCTCGTCATCGAGTCGACGTTCACCGACGAGGACGAGGATCTGGCGGTGGACCACGGGCATCTGACGGCAGGTCAGGCGGCCCGGGTGGCGGCGCGGGCGGGGGTGCGGCACCTCGTGCTGACCCACTTCTCGCAGCGCTACGACGACCCGTCGGTCTTCGAGCGGCAGGCGCGGGAGGCCGGCTTCACCGGCGAGCTGACCGTCGCCCGCGACCTGATGCGGGTGCCGGTGCCGAAGCGGCGCTGAGAACGCCGTACAGAACGCCGCACAGAACGCCGTACAGAACCGCCGTACGAGCGAACCGGGCCGATGTCCCCCCGTGGGACACCGGCCCGGTGGCATGTGGGGCCCTCATGTGGGGCCCTGTGGGATCAGGGCAGGTAGTACATCGGGTTCGGCAGCTTGTAGGTGCGGTCGCCGTAGCCGCCCTTGAGGTCGCTGTACTGGTCGCCGAAGTTGGCGACGATGTCGTAGCCCTTGGACTCGATGTACTTGCGGGTGCCCGCCTTGTACTCGACGGTCGTGCACTTCGCGCCGCACGGGAGGTACGCCGGCGGGTTCTGCTTGTTCTTCAGGAAGAAGTGCTGCGTGTCGGCGACGGGCTTGTAGCCGACGTTCTTGAGGTTGCGGGCGCTCCACTCGCGCTGGTGCTCGCCGCGGCCGGTGACGTAGAAGACCTCGATGCCCTTCGACTTGGCCCAGTTGACGAGCTTCGGCATGCCGAAGACGGCCGCCATGTCGGTGGACTTCAGGTAGGCGTCCTGCGACTCGGGCGTGAAGTGGAAGCCCACCTGGAGCTCGTAGTTGTAGGTCAGGAGCGTGGTGTCGTCCAGGTCGAGGACGATGGCGGGCTTCTTGGCGCCCTTCTTGGCGTGGGCGCTGTTCTTGACGACCTGCTCGAGCTGGGCCTTGGCCTTCTTCTCGATGCCGGCCACCTGCTTGGCGTAGTTGCTGTCCGGCGAGGCGTAGTGCTGGCCGTTCGCGTCGACGGTGTCGCCGTAGAAGGCCTTGATCTTGTCCTGGACCTGGGTGAGGTTCGGGATCTCCTTGTCCGTACGGGGCACCGCGTGGTCGGCGGAGGCCGCGCCGGCGGTGTAGAGGCCGGCGCCGACGGCCAGGGCGGCGGTGGCGGCCGCGATGCGCACGCGGGTGGACTTCAGGGACAGCGACACGTGTTGACTCCTGGGTAACAACGAGGGTGCAGCGCGAAGCTAAGCGGCTCGGCATGGACTGGTCAAGAGCCCTCTACGCGCGGAGAAAGATCCTTGGGCGTACCGTGACCTTGTCGGCGATTTCGCCGGCCGTGTGACAGATCCAGCGACGAGAAGGGTGGGGCGCTGACCATGGCGCAGGAAGTCCGCGGAGTCATCGCACCGGGGAAGAACGAGCCGGTGCGGGTGGAGACGATCGTCGTACCGGACCCCGGACCCGGCGAGGCCGTGGTGAAGGTCCAGGCGTGCGGCGTCTGCCACACCGACCTCCACTACAAGCAGGGCGGCATCAACGACGACTTCCCCTTCCTGCTGGGCCACGAGGCCGCGGGCGTGGTCGAGTCCGTCGGCGAGGGTGTGACCGAGGTGGCGCCCGGTGACTTCGTCGTCCTCAACTGGCGGGCCGTGTGCGGCCAGTGCCGTGCCTGTCTGCGGGGCCGCCCGCAGTACTGCTTCAACACCCACAACGCGCGCCGGAAGATGACGCTCACGGACGGCACCGAGCTCTCCCCGGCCCTCGGTATCGGCGCCTTCGCCGAGAAGACGCTCGTCGCCGCCGGCCAGTGCACCAAGGTCGACCCGGCCGTCTCCCCGGCCGTCGCCGGCCTCCTCGGCTGCGGCGTGATGGCGGGCATCGGCGCCGCGATCAACACCGGCGGGGTGGGACGCGGCGACTCGGTCGCCGTCATCGGCTGCGGCGGCGTCGGCGACGCGGCCATCGCCGGCTCGCGCCTGGCGGGGGCCGCCCGGATCATCGCCGTCGACGTGGACGACCGCAAGCTGGAGATGGCGCGCGGCATGGGCGCCACCCACACGGTCAACTCCCGCACGACCGACCCCGTCGAGGCCATCCGCGAGCTCACCGGCGGCTTCGGCGCCGACGTCGTCATCGAGGCGGTCGGCCGCCCGGAGACGTACGAGCAGGCGTTCTACGCCCGCGACCTGGCCGGCACGGTGGTCCTCGTCGGCGTCCCGACGCCCGACATGAAGATCGAACTGCCCCTGCTCGACGTCTTCGGCCGGGGCGGCGCGCTGAAGTCCTCCTGGTACGGCGACTGCCTCCCGTCGCGGGACTTCCCCATGCTCATCGACCTCCACCAGCAGGGCCGCCTGGACCTCGGTGCCTTCGTCACCGAGACGATCGGCCTGGACGACGTCGAGAAGGCCTTCGAGCGCATGCACACGGGTGACGTGCTGCGGTCGGTGGTGGTGTTCTAGGGGCCCGGCCGTTCGGCCGACCCGCCCGCGCCGGTCAGCGGTCCCGCGACCGGGCGGGCGCGGTCAGGCCCGGCGTGCCGAGCGTCCGGCCAGTACGGAGGCCAGCTTCAGGAGGCCGGCGGCGGGCAGCAGGAGGCCGCACGCGAGCGCGAACCAGTCCGTGCCCTCGCCGTCCACCCAGCCGAGGATCACGTCGGCCCACAGGAAGGCGGTGGCCACGAAGGGGGTCGAGGCGCCGACGGCACGGGCGCGGTCGGCGGCGGCCCGCCGGCCACGGTCGCGCAGCAGCTCCTCCAGGACGTGCGGCCACAGGAAGGACACCATCGCGAGCGTCTTCCAGTCGAAGTCCTCGCCCCGTCCCCAGTGGTCCACGACCAGCATGCCGGTGAGGCCGGTCGACACGGCGACCATGAACCAGGGGCCCCAGGCCCGGGACCGTCTCCGGGCCACGGGCTAGCCCGCCGCGACCGTGCCGCGCACGGTGCCGTCCGGGCCCGCGAGCAGCACCGGGGTGCCGGGGCCGCCCAGGTCGTGGACCGCCGCGCGGTCCTCGCCGGGGACCGACTCCGCCTCGGAGACCACCGCGGCGGCCTCCAGCGACGTCGCGCCGCTGGCCACGGCCATCGCCACCGCCGTCCGCAGCGCGCTCAGCCGCAGCGAGTCCAGGGCGACCGTTCCGGCGACGTACGTACGGCCCGTCTCGTCGCGGACGGCCGCGCCCTCGGCCACGCCGTTGCGGGCGCGGGTGGCGCGGGCGAGCGTGATGAGCTTGCGGTCCTCGGGGTCCAGGGCATCCGTCATACCCGGAGCATAGGTGCCGCCCCCGGCGGCCCTCAGCCCGCCTCCCCGCCCGCCTCGTCCCCCGGCACCGAGTACATCGCGCCGCGCCGCCCCTCGGGCGAGGTGAGCCAGGCGATCTTCTCGGCCGTGCCGGAGCCGGGGACCGGGTTGTGCAGCACGACCGTCAGGTCCGGCCGGGCCGGTACGCGCAGCTGGGTGCTCTCCAGCCGGAGCGTGCCCATGAGCGGGTGCTCGATCTCCTTGAGCAGCAGGCCCCCGGGCTGCACGTCGCCGCGCGCCCACAGCTCGGTGAACTCCGGGCTGCGCGCCGAGAGCTCCGCGACGACGGCCTCGAAGCCCTCGTCGCCGGGACGCTCGGAACAGGCGGCGCGGTACTGGGCGACGACCTTCGGGGCGTTCTCGTCCCAGTTCGTGGCCCGCGCGCGGTAGACGGGGTCGGTGAAGAAGTCCACGATGCAGTTCTGCCGCTCGCGCCGGCGCAGGCCCAGGATCGTACCGGCGGCCTCGTTGAAGGCGACCATGTTCCAGTACGGGTCCATGATGTGGGCCGGCGCCGGCAGCCAGGCGTCGATGAGCCGCACCAGCCCGTCGCACAGGTACTCGGGGTCGTGCGCGGACTCGGGCAGCGGCGGGTTCAGCCCCGCCAGGAGGTAGAGGTGGCGGCGCTCGGCGCCGGCCAGCCGCAGGACGCGCGCGACCGCGTCGAGCACCTGCGGCGAGACGGTGATGTCCCGCCCCTGCTCCAGCCACTGGTACCAGCTGGCGCCCACCCCGGCGAGGACCGCCACCTCCTCGCGGCGCAGTCCCGGCGTACGGCGGCGGCCCCCGCCGCCCGGCAGGCCCGCCTCGGCGGGTGAGACCCTGGCCCGACGACTCATCAGGAACTCGCGGAGCTCCTGGCGGCGGCGCGGCTTGTCCTCCGCGGTCCGGGTGACGGCTTCCTGTTGCGCGACGCTCAACTCTCCCCCTCGGCTGGTGGTGCGACCACCACCATAAACACGCACTCCCCACGGGTGTTCCGGACGCCGGAGGGTGGTCCGCATGGCGACCGACTCCCTCTCCCGTACGGAACGCGGCGGCACCACAGCCCCGGCCCCGTCCGCCCCCGCGCCCTCCGCGCCCGTCCTGTCCACCCGCGCGAAGCTGATCCTGGTGGTGCTGTGCGCCGCGCAGTTCATCGTCGCGCTCGACTTCTCCATCCTGAACGTGGCGCTGCCCGTCCTCGGCGACGACCTCGGCATGGGCCAGGCCGACCTCCAGTGGGCGGTCACCGCGTTCGCGCTGCCCTCGGGCGGCTTCCTGCTGTTCTTCGGGCGGATCGCCGACCTGTACGGACGGCGCCGGCTCTTCCTGGCGGGTCTCGCGCTGTTCACCGTGGCCTCGGTGCTCGCCACGCTCGCCTGGGACCCGGCCTCCTTCCTGGCCGGGCGGGCGTTCCAGGGCCTGGGCGCCGCAGTGATCGTGCCCACCGGCATGTCCCTGCTGACCACCACCTTCGCCGAGGGGCCGGAGCGCGAGCGGGCGCTGGGCATCAGCGGCACCCTGCTCTCGCTGGGCTTCACCGTGGGCATGGTGCTCGGCGGCGTCATGACCGACACGTTCGGCTGGCGGTCGACCATGGGGCTGCTCGCCGTGGCCGGCGTGGGCGTCCTGCTGGCGGCGCCCGGCCTGCTCACCGAGTCGCGGCACCCGGCGCGGCCCCGGCTGGACGTGCCCGGCGCGGTGACCGTGACCGGCGGCCTGCTGGCCCTGATCTACGCCCTGTCGACGGCGGCGCAGCGCGGCTTCGGCGACGCGGACGTGCCGGCGACCCTGGTCGCGGGCGTGCTGCTGCTGGTGGCCTTCGTGGTGGTGGAGTCGCGGGCCGCCGAACCGCTGGTGTCGCTGGCGATGCTGCGGCGCCGGACGGTCGCGTGGGGCAACCTCGCCGGTCTGGTGACGTTCGCGATGATGAGCACGGTGGTCTTCCTGCTCACCCTGTACCTCCAGGAGGTGCTGGAGCTGTCGGCGTTCCGCACGGGTCTGGTCTTCGGCGTGCAGGGGCTGCTCGCGGTCGTCGCCGGCATGACGGCGCCGCGGCTCATCGCCCGGTTCGGCGCCCACCGCACCCTGATCGCCGGCCTCGTCGTCCAGGCCGTCTTCACGGCGGCACTGCTGGGTGTGGGCGTCTCCTCCGGCGCGCTGCCGGCGCTGGTCGCGGTCTCGCTGGGCTGCGTCGGCCATCTGTGGGCGATCGTCGCCTACGGCGTGACGGCGACGTCGGGCCTGCCGGACGGCGAGCAGGGCCTGGCCACGGGCCTCGTCACGAGCTCGCAGCAGGTGGGCATCACCATCGGCATCCCGCTGCTCAGCGCCCTGGCGTCGGCCCACGCGGCCGCGCTCCGGGACGGCGGCTCGTCCTTCGCCGCCGCGACGCTGGGCGGGGTGCGGCTGGGGCTGGGCGTGGACGCCGCCGTGGTGGCGCTGGTGGCCGTCCTGACGGCGATCGGCCTGCGCGGGGCCCGCTCCCGGGCCGCCCGCTAGAGGGCCACAGCCCGCTGGAGGACCACAGCCCGCTGGAGGACCACAGGGGGGCCGTCCCCGGGAGCCGGACCGGGCCGTACGCGCGGGCGTACGGCCCGTCCGGCGTTCCGGAGGCGCCCGGTGCCGGGCGTACGCCGGCTAGCGGACCCCCGCCACCGCCTTCGCGCCGTGCGCCCGGGACAGGATGCGGGCCGCGACGGCCGGGGAGTCGACCAGCGGGTGCAGCGCCAGGGCACGCAGGGCCGCGTCGCGGTCCTCGTGCACGGCGGCCTGGATGGCCGCCCGCTCGACCGCCTTGAGCTGGAGCATCAGCCCGAGCTGGTCCTCGCGCAGGGGCGCGCACGGCAGCGGGTGGGCGCCCTTGCCGTCGACGACGCACACGGTCTCGATGACGGCGTCGGGGGCCAGCGCCGGCACGGTGGGGCCGTTGCGGACGTTGAGGATCAGGCGGGCGCCCGCGTCGCCGGCGACGGCCCGCATCAGGGCGAGGGCGACCTGGTCGTAGCCGCCGCCGTCGAGGTCGCAGCTGTCGCGCTGCCAGCCGCCGCTGGCGGCCCGGCTCTCCGCCATGTACGTCACCTCGCGCTGGAGCCGGGTGCGCTCCCACAGCTCGTGCGAACGGTGCGGGGTGGCCGCGGCCTCCCGGAAGAAACCGCTCTGCTGCTGGTCGAGGAACTCGCCGCGGGTCTTGGCGGCCTCCTGCACCGAGCGCAGGGTCTCCCGCCGGAAGTAGTAGTAGTGGAGGTACTCGTTGGGCAGCGCGCCCAGCGCCCGCAGCCACTCGGCGCCGAAGAGCTTGCCCTCCTCGAAGGAGCCCAGGGCCCGTTCGTCGGCGAGCAGGCCGGGCAGCGCGTCCCGGCCGTCGACCTCCAACGTCCTGAGCCATCCGAGGTGATTGAGCCCCACGTAGTCGAACGTCACCCGATCGGGGTCGGCACCCAGCGCCCGCGAGGCGCGCCGCACCAGGCCCACCGGGGAGTCGCAGATGCCGATGACGCGGTCGCCGAGAACCGCGGACATCGCCTCGGTCACCATGCCCGCGGGATTGGTGAAGTTGATGACCCACGCGTCCGGGGCCACCGCCGCCACCCGTTCCGCGATGTCGAGCGCCACCAGGACCGTGCGCAGACCGTAGAGCACACCGCCCGCGCCGACCGTCTCCTGCCCCAACACGCCCTCGCTGAGCGGGATTCGCTCGTCCATCACCCGGCCGGCCGTGCCGCCGACCCGGATCGCGGAGAAGACGAAGTCCGCGCCGCGCAGGGCGTCGTCGAGGTCGTCGGCGATGCGCACGGACGGGGCGCCCGGCACGCCGGCGGCCTGGGCGGCCAGCACGGACGCGATCACTCTGGCACGGGTCGAGTCGGTGTCGTGGAGCACGAGTTCCGTGCAGCGGCCCGGCGCGTCGCGCCGGGCGTCGTCGAGAAGGGCCCGGTGCACCAACGGCACCCGGAATCCGCCACCGCCGAGAATCGTCAGCCTCATGGCCGGAACGTACCGCAGCATCGGGCAGACTGTCCGGACCCGCACCCGTGCATCCCTGAGAGGAGCAACGAGCGAGCATGACGGTCTCTTCGCCGCACACGTCGCACGTCACGGACCGGGCAGCCGGTCACCGCGGGCCGATCCCGGTCGAGCGCTACGAGGGCGCGGCGCCCGTTCTGGACCCGCTCGCCGCGGTGCGTTCGGACGGAGATCCCGCGACCGACGTCTATCTGACCGGAACTGTTTTCCTGGACATCATCTTCACCGGGCTGGACTCGGCGCCGGTGCGCGGCACCGAGTCCTGGGCGCGCGGCATGGGCTCCAGCCCCGGCGGCATCGCCAACATGGCCACCGCCCTGGCCCGGCTCGGCCTCCACACCTCCCTCGCGGCCGCCTTCGGCGACGACATGTACGGGGAGTACTGCTGGGAGTCCCTCTCGCGCGGCGAGGGCATCGACCTGAGCCTGTCGCGCACGGTGCCCGGCTGGCACTCCCCGGTCACCGTCTCGATGGCGTACGAGGGCGAGCGGACGATGGTCTCGCACGGCCACGAGGCGCCGCCGCCGGAGGAGCCGGCCCCCGAGTGCCCGCCCGCCGCCCGGGCCTGCGTGGCCCTGCTGGTGCCCGGCAAGCAGGAGGAGTGGATCGCCACGGCGGCCCGCCGCGGCAGCCGGATCTTCGCCGACGTGGGCTGGGACGAGACCGGCCGCTGGGACCCGGCGGACCTGGCGGACCTGGAGCACTGCGAGGCCTTCCTGCCCAACGCCGAGGAGGCCATGCGCTACACCCGCACCCGCTCGCCGCGCGCCGCCGCGCACGCCCTGGCGGAGAAGGTGCCGCTGGCCGTGGTGACGATGGGCGAGCGCGGCGCGTACGCGGTGGACGGCCGGACGGGCGAGAGCGCCGAGGTGCCCGCCATCGTGGTGGAGGCGCTGGACCCGACCGGCGCCGGGGACGTCTTCGTGGCGGGCTTCGTCACCGGCACCCTCGCCGGCTGGCCGCTGGCGGACCGGCTGGCCTTCGCGGGGCTGACCGCCGCGCTGTCGGTGCAGGAGTTCGGGGGGTCGCTGTCCGCGCCCGGCTGGGTGGAGATCGCGGCCTGGTGGCAGCACGTGCGGTCGTTCGACGACCAGTCCCCGGCCACGCTGCGCCGCTACGCCTTCCTGGACGGCCTGCTGCCCGCCGCCCCCCGGCCCTGGCCGCTGCGCCGGGCCGTCCCCACCCTGGGCTTCCGGCGGCCGTAAATCCCTTCGGGCCCGCGGGCGGCCCGTCGTACCCTTGGTATCCAAGGGTTCTTCGGATACAGGAACGCAGGAAAGAGGGGATGAGCAGGCCTTCAGGGCCGGCCCATGACTCAGACACCCACACGACCGCAGGCGACAGCCCGCTTCACGGTCCCGGCCAAGCACCCCATGGTGACGGTCCTGGGTTCCGGGGACGCTCTCCTGCGCGTGATCGAGAAGGCCTTCCCGTCGACGGACATCCACGTACGGGGCAACGAGGTCAGCGCGACGGGCGAGCAGCGCGAAGTGGCCCTCGTCCAGCGCCTGTTCGACGAGATGATGCTGGTGCTCCGCACGGGTGCGCCGATGACGGAGGACGCGGTGGAACGGTCGATCGCCATGCTCAGGGACGAGGAGAAGGGGTCGGAGACCCCCGCCGAGGTCCTCACCCAGAACATCCTCTCCAGCCGCGGCCGCACCATCCGGCCCAAGACCCTCAACCAGAAGCGCTACGTCGACGCCATCGACAAGCACACCGTCGTCTTCGGCATCGGCCCCGCCGGCACCGGCAAGACCTACCTGGCCATGGCCAAGGCGGTCCAGGCGCTCCAGTCCAAGCAGGTCAACCGCATCATCCTGACCCGCCCCGCGGTGGAGGCGGGCGAGCGCCTGGGCTTCCTGCCCGGCACGCTCTACGAGAAGATCGACCCGTATCTGCGGCCGCTCTACGACGCGCTGCACGACATGCTCGACCCCGACTCCATCCCGCGCCTGATGGCCGCCGGGACGATCGAGGTCGCGCCGCTGGCATATATGCGCGGCCGTACTCTGAATGACGCGTTCATCATCCTCGACGAGGCGCAGAACACCAGCCCCGAGCAGATGAAGATGTTCCTGACCCGGCTCGGCTTCGACTCCAAGATCGTCATCACGGGTGACATCACCCAGATCGACCTTCCCGGGGGCACGAAGAGCGGTCTGCGCCAGGTGCGGGAGATCCTGGAGGGCGTCGACGACGTCCACTTCTCGCTGCTCACCAGCAACGACGTCGTCCGGCACAAGCTCGTCGGACGTATTGTCGACGCGTACGAGCAGTACGACAGCCGCAACGGAAAGTAAAGCGCAGCAACGATGGCAATCGACGTCAACAACGAATCCGGCACCGAGGTCGACGAGCAGGCGATCCTCGACGTCGCCCGCTACGCCCTCGGCCGGATGCGCATCCACCCGCTCTCCGAACTCTCGGTCATCGTCGTCGACGCCGAAGCCATGGAGCAGCTCCACATCCAGTGGATGGACCTGCCCGGTCCCACGGACGTGATGTCCTTCCCGATGGACGAGCTGCGGCCGCCGGCCAAGGACGACGACGAGCCGCCGCAGGGCCTCCTCGGCGACATCGTGCTGTGCCCCGAGGTCGCGCACAAGCAGGGCCAGGAGGCGCCGACCGGGCACTCCATGGACGAGGAGCTCCAGCTCCTGACCGTCCACGGCGTCCTCCACCTCCTGGGCTACGACCACGAGGAACCCGACGAGAAGGCCGAGATGTTCGGCCTCCAGGCGGCGATCATCGACGGCTGGCGCGCCGAGCGCGGCATCGAAGGGCCCTCCCCGGCTCCCACGTTCACGTGACCGGCCAGCTGATCGCCGCCGCGGTCCTGCTGCTCGTCGTCGCCTGGCTCGCCGCCTGCGCCGAGGCCGGCCTCGCCCGGACCACCAGGTTCCGGGCCGAGGAGGCCGTCCGGTCCGGGCGGCGGGGCAGCGCGCGGCTGATGGCCGTCGCCGCCGACCCCACCCGCTATCTGAACGTGGCGCTGCTCGTGCGCGTCGCCTGCGAGATGGCGGCGGGCGTCTTCGTCACCTACGTCTGCCTGGAGGAGTTCGACTCCACCTGGCAGGCGCTGACCGTCGCCATCGCCGTGATGGTCCTCGTCTCGTACGTGGCCGTCGGCGTCTCCCCGCGCACCATCGGCCGCCAGCACCCGCTGAACACCGCCACCGCGGCGGCCTACGTGCTGCTGCCGCTCGCCCGGATCATGGGCCCGGTGCCCCGGCTGCTGATCCTCCTGGGCAACGCCCTCACCCCCGGCAAGGGCTTCCGCATGGGCCCCTTCGCCTCGGAGGCCGAGCTGCGGGCCATGGTCGACCTGGCCGAGAAGGAGTCGCTGATCGAGGACGACGAGCGGCGCATGGTCCACTCCGTCTTCGAGCTCGGCGACACCCTCGTCCGCGAGGTCATGGTGCCGCGCACCGACCTCATCGTCATCGAGCGGGGCAAGACCATCCGCCAGGCGCTGACCCTCGCGCTGCGCTCGGGCTTCTCGCGCATCCCGGTGACGGGCGAGAACGAGGACGACGTGGTCGGCATCGTCTACCTCAAGGACCTCGTCCGCAAGACGCACATCAACCGCGACGCCGAGAGCGAGCTCGTCTCCACGGCCATGCGGCCCGCCGTCTTCGTACCCGACACCAAGAACGCCGGCGACCTGCTGCGCGAGATGCAGCAGCAGCGCACCCACTGCGCGGTCGTCATCGACGAGTACGGCGGCACGGCCGGCATCGTCACCATCGAGGACATCCTGGAGGAGATCGTCGGCGAGATCACCGACGAGTACGACCGGGAGCTGCCGCCCGTCGAGGAGCTCGGCGACGACCGCTTCCGCGTCACCGCCCGCCTCGACATCGGCGACCTGGGCCGGCTCTACGGCCTGGAGGAGTTCGACGACGAGGACGTGGAGACCGTCGGCGGCCTGCTGGCGAAGTCCCTCGGCCGGGTGCCGATCGCCGGCGCCACGGCACGGGTCCCGCTGCTCGCCGGGCACGGCCCGGACCCCTCCCTGACCGCCCTGCGGCTGACCGCGGAGGCGTCGGCCGGCCGCCGGAACCGCATCGTGACCGTGCTGGTCGAGCCGGTCCGCGCGGACGGCGAGGTCTGACCGGGGGAATCCCGCGCGAGCGGCGATTTCCCCCGGCCCGGCCCGGGAACCTGTGCCACGTGCGAGTGGTCACCCGTGTCGCCCGACCGCTGCTGGCGTCCGCGTTCGTCACCAGCGGCGTGCAGACGTACCGCCACCCGGAGGCGCTGGCCCCCGTCGCGGCCCCCGTGGCCCTGGCCATCGCGGACCTCGTCCCCGGGCTGCTGCCCCGCGACGCCCGCGCCCTGGTCCGCCTCAACGGCGCGGTCCACGCGGGCGCCGGCACCCTGCTCGCCCTAGGCGTCCTGCCCCGCCTCTCCGCCCTCGCCCTGGCCGCCAGCCTGATCCCGACCACCCTGGCGGGCCACCCCTACTGGAAGGAAACCGACCCGGCCAAACGCGCCCAGCACCGCGTCGGCTTCTTCACCAACCTGTCCATCCTGGGCGGCCTCCTGATCACGGCGACGGAACCGCGGCGGGGGCGGTAGCGCGGGCGGGCCCGGAGCGGCCCGGAGCCTCACGGCCGCACCCGGCGTGGCGTCGAACGCGGCGGGGACGCCGGCCCGCCCCTCCCGCCGACCGCTGGTCGGCGTCTCGGCCGGGATCGGGGAGAATGGCCGGTATGGATAACGCCTCGTCCCCCTCCCAGGCCCCCCACCGCGCGGGCTTCGCGTGCTTCGTCGGCCGGCCCAACGCGGGCAAGTCGACCCTGACCAACGCACTGGTGGGGACGAAGGTCGCGATCACCTCGAACCGTCCGCAGACCACCCGCCACACCGTGCGTGGCATCGTGCACCGCCCGGACGCGCAGCTCGTCCTGGTGGACACGCCCGGTCTCCACAAGCCGCGCACCCTGCTCGGCGAGCGGCTGAACGACGTGGTGCGGACCACCTGGGCCGAGGTCGACGTGATCGGCTTCTGCCTGCCCGCCGACCAGAAGCTCGGCCCCGGTGACCGCTTCATCGCGGGCGAGCTGGCCGGGATCAAGAAGACGCCCAAGATCGCCATCGTCACCAAGACGGACCTGGTGGACTCCAAGACGCTGGCGGAGCAGCTGATCGCCATCCAGCAGCTGGGCGACGAGCTGGGCATCCAGTGGGCGCAGATCGTGCCGGTCTCCGCGGTCGGCGACAAGCAGGTGTCGCTGCTGGCGGACCTGATCGCGCCGATGCTGCCGGAGAGCCCGCCGCTCTACCCGGAGGGCGACCTCACCGACGAGCCCGAGCAGGTCATGGTCGCCGAGCTGATCCGCGAGGCCGCCCTGGAGGGCGTCCGCGACGAGCTGCCGCACTCCATCGCCGTCGTGGTCGAGGAGATGCTGCCGCGCGAGGACCGTCCCAAGAACAAGCCGCTGCTGGACATCCACGCCAATGTCTACATCGAGCGCCCCAGCCAGAAGGGCATCATCATCGGCCCCAAGGGCGCCCGGCTGAAGGAGGTCGGCATGAAGTCCCGTAAGCACATCGAGGCGCTGCTGGGTACGCCGGTCTTCCTGGATCTGCATGTGAAGGTGGCGAAGGACTGGCAGCGGGACCCGAAGCAGCTGCGGAAGCTGGGCTTCTAGGCCGTCGCGCCCCTTACCTCACGCCCCTGCCGTCACGCCCCTTCCTTCAGGACGGTGCGGATCAGTTCGCGCTGGTCCTCCGTGAGGTGGGGGTCGGCGAGGTGGACCGAGCGGCCGTCCACGTCGATCACGTAGTGGAAGCCGTCCGGCACCCCCCTCGCCGGCGCGTCCCGGCCCGGCGCGAGGGCGCGGTGCGCCAGGGCCTCCAGGTGCGTCGCGTCGGGCCGGCCGCAGGTGTCCAGCTCGGCCCGGCGCTCGATGCCGGCGAATCCGCCGGTTCGGGTGATGACGATACGCATGGCGTCATCCCTACCCCGTCGTCCTCCGTCTACGGGTCCCTACGCCGTGGGGACGCCCACCTGGCGCCACGCCTCCAGCACGGCCTTGACCGCGTCGCCCTCGCCGTACAGTGTCCGGGCCGAGGCCACGGTCAGCCGGGCGAAGTCCGCGAACTGGGCGTCGGCCGCCAGCTCGCCGCCGGTCAGCGTGGCGTACCAGATCCGCCCGGCCCGCTCCCAGGCCTGCCCGCCGAGGGCGGTGGCCAGCAGGTAGAAGGCGTGGTTGGGGATGCCGGAGTTGATGTGCACGCCGCCGTTGTCCCGGCTGGTGCGGACGTAGTCGTCCATGGTGGCGGGCTGCGGGTCCTTGCCGAGGACGTCGTCGTCGTACGCGGTGCCCGGGGCCTTCATCGAGCGCAGGGCCGTGCCCTTGTCCACGCCCGGGCCCAGCAGCCCCGAGCCGATCAGCCAGTCGGCCTGGTCGGCGGTCTGCCCCAGGGCGTACTGCTTGATCAGGGAGCCGAAGACATCGGCCAGGGATTCGTTCAGCGCGCCCGACTGGCCGTAGTACTCCAGATTGGCCGTGTGCTGGACGACCCCGTGGGTCAGCTCGTGGCCGATCACGTCCACGGGAATCGTGAAATCGAGGAAGACGTCGCCGTCGCCGTCCCCGAAGACCATCTGCTCGCCGTCCCAGAAGGCGTTGTTGTACTTGTGGCCGTAATGGACGCTGGCGTTCAGCGGCAGTCCGCAGTCGTCGATGGAATGCCGGCCGTAGACCTTCAGATAGAGATCGAACGTCGCGCCGAGACCGGCGTGGGCGCGGTTGACGGTGGCGTCCTTGCTCGGCGCGTCGCCCTCGGCGTGCACCTTGGTGCCCGGCAGGTTCTCGATGTGGCGCGCGTCGTAGATCGTGCGCCGCGGCGTCTCGGAGGGGGTGCCGGCCGAGGAGTCGGCGTAGACCCCGCGCAGGGCGGTGACCCGGCGGCGGGTGCGCAGGGCGCCGTCGTGCTCCAGGGTGCGGCGGGCGGGCTCGTGGAGGAGCGGGTCTTCCCTCTGGGCGAGATGATCGAGGACGTGCGGCGGAACGATGGTGCAGAAAACCGTCTTCTCTGACTTCTCTGATTCGGCCATGCGTGCAATCTGACACCGCCCCCGGGCCTTGTCATTGGGCGATGCGGTGATTAACACAAACGAGTGGCGGCGTTCCGTGTCTCGCGGGTTCCGGCCGGTTCTCGTGGGTTCCCGCGGGCTTCCGCGGGTGTCCCGCATGCTGGAACGGCCCTGCCGATCCCCGCGCGCCTCGGTTAGTGTTTCTCGCATCATGCGTGACGTGCTGCTTCTTCTTAGCTGCCGCGGCGAGGGCCTGTAGACGTAGGCCGACCCCCTCCCCGCGGAGTTTCGGCGTTGCGGAAACGCCCCGGAGAAACCGGAGAATCCCGAGCAGCAGCCCGTCGGCCGCACCCCGCGGATCACCGAGGAGCCCTCCGCAGATGTCCCAGACGTCCCCGTCCGTCGGCCGCCCCACGCCCGTCACCGCCGCCACCGCCGTGCGCCGGCCCTCCGGGATGCCCATCCACAAGTACCGCCCCTTCGAGGCCGTGGACCTGTCCGACCGCACCTGGCCGGACCGCCGTATCACCGCCGCGCCCCGCTGGCTGTCGACCGACCTGCGGGACGGCAACCAGGCACTGATCGACCCGATGTCGCCCGCCCGCAAGCGTGAGATGTTCGACCTGCTGGTCCGGATGGGCTACAAGGAGATCGAGGTCGGCTTCCCCTCCTCCGGGGCCACGGACTTCGCGTTCGTCCGCTCGATCATCGAGGAGGGCGCGATTCCGGAGGACGTGACGATCTCCGTCCTCACCCAGGCGCGCGAGGAGCTGATCGAGCGGACCGTGGAGTCCCTGCGCGGCGCCCACCGCGCCACCGTCCACCTCTACAACGCCACGGCCCCGGTCTTCCGGCGGGTGGTCTTCCGCGGCTCACGCGAGCAGGTCAAGCAGATCGCGGTGGACGGCACCCGGCTGGTGATGGAGTACGCCGACAAGATCCTCGGCGACGAGACCGTGTTCGGCTACCAGTACAGCCCGGAGATCTTCACCGACACCGAGCTGGACTTCGCCCTGGAGGTCTGCGAGGGCGTCATGGACGTCTGGCAGCCCGAGGAGGGCCGCGAGATCATCCTGAACCTGCCGGCGACCGTCGAGCGTTCCACGCCCTCCACCCACGCCGACCGCTTCGAGTGGATGTCGCGCAACATCTCCCGCCGGGAGTTCGTGTGCCTGTCCGCGCACCCCCACAACGACCGCGGCACCGCCGTCGCCGCCGCCGAGCTGGCGGTCATGGCCGGCGCCGACCGGGTCGAGGGCTGCCTGTTCGGCCAGGGCGAGCGCACCGGCAACGTCGACCTGGTCACCCTGGGCATGAACCTCTTCTCCCAGGGCGTCGACCCGATGATCGACTTCTCGCAGATCGACGAGGTGCGCCGCACCGCCGAGTACTGCAACCAGATGGAGGTCCACCCGCGCCACCCCTACGCGGGCGACCTGGTCTACACCGCCTTCTCCGGCTCCCACCAGGACGCCATCAAGAAGGGCTTCGAGGCGATGGCGGCCGACGCGGCCGCCGCCGGGAAGACCGTGGACGACATCGAGTGGGCGGTGCCGTACCTGCCGATCGATCCCAAGGACGTCGGCCGGTCCTACGAGGCGGTCATCCGGGTGAACTCGCAGTCCGGCAAGGGCGGCATCGCCTACGTCCTGAAGAACGACCACAAGCTGGACCTGCCGCGCCGGATGCAGATCGAGTTCTCGAGGATCATCCAGGCCCGGACCGACGCCGAGGGCGGCGAGGTCACCCCGCAGGAGATCTGGGCGGTCTTCCAGGACGAGTACCTGCCCATGGCCACCGACCCGTGGGGCCGGATCACCCTGCGCAGCGCCCAGACGTCCACCACCAGCGAGGGCACCGACGCGCTGACCGTCGAGGCCGTCGTGGACGGCGTGGAGACGGTCATGACCGGTACGGGCAACGGCCCGATCTCCGCGTTCTTCGACGCGCTGGCCGCCACCGGGGTCGACGCCCGTCTGCTCGACTACACCGAGCACACCATGAGCGAGGGCGCCAGCGCCCAGGCGGCCTCGTACATCGAGTGCGTGATCGACGGAAAGGTGCTGTGGGGCATCGGCATCGACGCCAACACCACGCGCGCCTCGATCAAGGCCGTCGTGTCGGCGGTGAACCGGGCGTACCGCGGCTGACGGGGGCGGAGGCGGTCGTCAGGCGGTCCGTCCGTCAACGCGGCGCCACCGAAAGCACCGCATCCGGTGGGCTCGGTGGCGCCGGCGGCCGCATGCCGCGTGCCTGTGCGTGACGAGGTACTGACGCCGCATCAAGGATGTGGCTAACATCACGTCAACGCGGCGACGAGGCCGTGGCGTTATGGAGGTGCGCCGTGATGCACGCGCAAGGCCGACACAGCCCGGACCGGTGCGTGGTGGGCGTACGCACCGTGTGGCGCACTGTCGGGGACGGCGAGTTCTTCTGCCCCGGTTGCGGCGGCGACCGCAATTACCACCGCCGTACGGGCCGCCGTCGCCTCGTCGCGTTCGGTGTACCGCTGCTGCCGCGCGGCCCGGTGGGGCCCATCGTCGAATGCACGGCCTGCCGCGGCCGGTTCGCCATGGACGTGCTCGACCACCCGACGACGACGCGGTTCTCGGCGATGCTGCGGGACGCCGTGCACACCGTCGCGCTGGCCGTGCTGGCCGCGGGCGGCACCGAGGCGCGTACGGTCCGGCGCGCGGCGGTCGGCGCGGTGCGGGCGGCGGGCTTCGCGGACTGCAGCGAGGAGCAGCTGGTCACGCTGATCGAGGCGCTGGCCGCGGACACCGGGCGGCTGCCCGGGCGGTACGCGACGCCGCCGGGCGGCGCGGGCCAGGGCGGTGGCTTCGACGCGTGCGGCACGGCGCTGGCCATCGAGCTCCACGAGGCCCTGGAGCCTCTGGCGCCGCACCTGGCGCCGGCCGGGCGGGAGTCGATCCTGCTCCAGGGGGCCCGGATCGCACTGGCGGACGGCCCGTACCGGCCCGCCGAGCGGGAGGTCCTGGCGACGGTGGGCCGGGCGCTGCTGCTCTGCCCGGAGGACACCGACAGACTCCTGGCCGCGGCACGTACGCCCTCGTGAACGGCGCGGGCGCCCGGCGCCTCCCATGTGAGCCGGCGCCCGCCCGCACAAGAGCGCGAATTGCGACCTGATCCTTCCGTTTCCGGTCAACGTGACAGGTGTGTTCGTCAAGAAATCGCATTGTTTCTCTGAGTGACCGGCCGTGTTCATCCAGAGTTTCCCTCGGATCTGTGATCGTTCGATCGCACAGAGAGAGGGAACGATGGAAACCGTGCGACACCTTGCCGCCCATCTGGGTCTCGACCTGGCCGCGGTGGGTCTGCTGACCTTCGCGATCTACTACCCGAGGCACCGGCGACGCGACCTGGTCCCCGCGTATCTCGCGCTGAACGTCGCGCTGTTCACCGTGGTAGCCGCGCTCGCCGAGGTGGGCGGCAACGGCGGTCTCGCCCTCGGCTTCGGCCTCTTCGGCGTCCTGTCGATCATCAGGCTCCGCTCGGACGCCGTCCAGCACCAGGAGGTCGCCTACTACTTCACCACCCTCGTCCTCGGCCTGGTCTGCGGTCTGCCGCACCTCGCGTTCGGGATGGCCGCGGCGCTCAGCGGCATCCTGCTGCTGGTGGTCTACGGTGCCGACCACCCCCGGCTCTTCGCCCGCTCGCGCCGCACCCTCGTCACCCTCGACACCGTCCACGCCGACCCCGCCGATCTGCGCGCCGACCTCGCGCGGCGGCTCGGCGAGCCGCAGCAGTGGACCGTCATGGAGATCGACTACGTCCGCGACCTGACCGTCGTCGACGTCCGCTACCGCGAGCCCGAGGCGGGCGCGGCGCGCTCGCCCGAGCGGTCCGCCGACCGGGGCGGCCAGGCCGTGAGCCGGCCGGCCGCGCCCGCGTGGGAGGCCGCGTGAGCGCCCCGGCCCCCGCCCCCGCCACCCCCGTCCCCGGGGCCGCCACTTCCGCCTCCGGGCCCGCCCTCGCCGCCCCGGCCGCCGCCGGGGCCCTCGACCGGGCCGCCGCTACCGCCCGGTCGATCACCCTGGCCGAGGTCACCGCGCGCGCCGAGCTGCTCACCCGCTTCGACCGCAGCTATCTGGTGCCCGCTGAAACGTTCCTTCAGGTGGTCGCGCGCCTCACCGACCCCCGCCGCCCCGGCGGCCCCTTCCGCGCCCTGACCATCGACGGCCGCCGCGCCTTCGGCTACCACTCCGTCTACTACGACACCCCCGGCCTGCGCTCCTTCCACGACCACCGGCAGGGCCGCAGGCTGCGCTTCAAGATCCGCGAGCGCCTCTACCAGGACTCGGGGGAGCGGCAGTTCGAGATCAAGCTCAAGGGCCGGCGCGGCGACACCGTCAAGCACCGCCGCCCGCTGACCGGCGCCGACGGCCCGCTGGACGCCCCGTACCGGGCCTTCCTCGCCGCCACCCTGCGCGCCGCGTACGGCATCGAGGCGCCCGGGGCGCTCGCCCCCTCGCTCAGCACCGACTATCTGCGGACCACGTTCGTCGCCGACGGCGAGCGCATCACGTGCGACGCCGGGCTCGTCTGCACCGACCTGCGCACCGGGCACACCGTGCGCTGCGCCGACGGGCTGGTGCTCGTGGAGACCAAGAGCGCGGGCCACCTGACGGAGGCGGACCTGCTGCTGCACCACCACGGTGTGCGGCCGGCCGTCTTCACCAAGTACTGCGGCGCCTACGCCGCCCTGCGCCCCGCCCTCCCCGCCAACCGCTGGCGCCGTGCCGCCGGCCGGGCCTTCCCGGAGGGCGCCGGTCCGGGCGCCTGAGCCGGACGCCTGAGCCGGGCGCCGGCCGGACGGCGGGGGGCCGCCCGTGGCCCGGGGCACCCCGCCGCGTACGCGAGAATGGCGGCATGACCCTCTTCCGTGACGACGGCATCGTGCTGCGCACCCAGAAGCTGGGGGAGGCGGACCGCATCATCACCCTGCTCACGCGGGGACACGGGCGGGTGCGGGCCGTGGCGCGCGGCGTCCGGCGCACGAAGTCGAAGTTCGGGGCCCGGCTCGAACCGTTCTCCCACGTCGACGTGCAGTTCTTCGCGCGCGGCGGTGAGCTGGTCGGCCGGGGGCTGCCGCTGTGCACCCAGAGCGAGACCATCGCTCCGTACGGTGGCGGCATCGTCACCGACTACGCCCGCTACACCGCCGGCACCGCCATGCTGGAGACCGCCGAGCGGTTCACCGACCACGAGGGCGAGCCGGCGGTCCAGCAGTACCTGCTGCTGGTCGGGGCGCTGCGGACGCTCGCCGCCGGGGAGCACGCCCCGCACCTGATCCTCGACGCGTTCCTGCTGCGCTCGCTCGCGGTCAACGGCTACGCGCCCAGCTTCGACGCCTGCGCGAAGTGCGGGATGCCCGGTCCCAACCGGTTCTTCTCGGCGTCGGCCGGCGGCGTGGTGTGCGGGGAGTGCCGGGTGCCCGGATGCGTCGTACCCTCCTCGGAGTCGATCCAGCTGCTCGGCGCGCTGCTGACCGGGGACTGGGCTACGGCGGATGCCTGCGAGGCGCGTCATGTGCGCGAGGGCAGCGGCCTGGTGGCCGCGTATCTGCAGTGGCATCTGGAGCGGGGGCTTCGCTCGCTCCGGTATGTCGAGCAATAGGAATCCGAGAAACAGGGATCAAGGAGAAGTGGCTTCGATGGCACGACGCGGGATTCTGGGCCGTTCCCGACGCGAGTACCGCACCCCCGACCCGCACCCGTCGGGCGCCCGCCCGCCGAAGATCCCCGGTGAGCTCGTCCCCGGCCACGTGGCCATCGTCATGGACGGCAACGGCCGCTGGGCCAAGGAGCGCGGCCTGCCGCGCACCGAGGGGCACAAGGTCGGCGCCGAGCGCGTGCTGGACGTCCTCCAGGGCGCCATCGAGATGGGCGTCGGGAGCATCTCCCTCTACGCCTTCTCCACCGAGAACTGGCGGCGCTCCCCGGACGAGGTGCGCTTCCTGATGAACTTCAACCGCGACTTCATCCGCAAGACCCGCGACCAGCTCGACGCGCTCGGCATCCGGGTACGCTGGGTGGGCCGGATGCCCAAGCTGTGGAAGTCGGTCGCCAAGGAGCTCCAGGTCGCCCAGGAGCAGACCAAGGACAACGACAAGCTCACGCTGTACTTCTGCATGAACTACGGCGGCCGCGCGGAGATCGCGGACGCGGCGCAGGCGATGGCCGAGGACGTGAAGGCGGGCCGGCTCGACCCCTCGAAGGTCACCGAGAAGACCCTCCAGAAGTACATGTACTACCCGGACATGCCGGACGTGGACCTCTTCCTGCGCCCCTCCGGTGAGCAGCGCACCTCCAACTACCTGATCTGGCAGAGCGCCTACGCCGAGATGGTCTTCCAGGACGTCCTGTGGCCCGACTTCGACCGCCGCCACCTGTGGCGCGCCTGCCTGGAGTACGCCCAGCGCGACCGGCGCTTCGGCGGCGCGATCCCCAACGCGGTCGAGGACGCGATCGAGGACGCGGTCGAGGGCGGGGAATCCACCACCGCATGAGCGAGACCACGACGGCGCCGGCCCCGGCCGACGCCCTGACGTTCGACTACGAGCTGACGGTCGCCGACGTCCGGTCGGCGCTGCGGGCCCGTGGCCGGACCGTACGGAGCGCCCGGCTGCTGAAGGTGGCACTGCCGCTGTGCTACGCGGTCTTCGTGGCCGGGGTCGTGGCCAAGGGGGTCGAGCCGAGGGACTGGAACCCCCTGGTGACCTTCGGCCTCCTGACCGTCTTCACGCTGTGGGGAGCCCCCGCGCTGCGGGCCCGCAACGCCCACAAGATCCTGGAGCGCGAGGGCCGGACGCGGACGACGGTGGCGGCCGGCGGCCTGGCCGGTACGTCGGCGAACGGGTCCCGCTCGATGGCGTGGTCGGCGTTCGGCCGCTACACCGAGACGAAGGACCTCTTCGTGCTGCTGAGCGCCGACAGGCGCGGCGCGTGCCTGGTGATCCTGCCCAAGCGGGCCCTCGCCGCCCCCGGCGACGTCGACCGCCTCCGCGCGCTGCTGGACGCGAGTCTGCCGCGGGTCTAGCGCCGGAGAACGACGACTGCCCCGGACGTCCGAGGACGTCCGGGGCAGTTCGCGTATCAGGTCAGCTCTCGGCCTGCGCCGCCGCGCAGTCGCCGCACGTACCGAAGATCTCGATCGTGTGGGCGACGTCCACGAAGCCGTGGTCCTCCGCGATGGAGTCGGCCCACTTCTCGACGGCCGGGCCCTCGACCTCGACGGCCTTGCCGCAGGCGCGGCAGACCAGGTGGTGGTGGTGACCGCTGGAGCAGCGGCGGTAGACCGCCTCGCCCTCGCTGGTGCGCAGTACGTCGACCTCGCCGGCGTCGGCCAGGGACTGCAGGGTGCGGTAGACCGTGGTCAGACCGACGGAGGCGCCGCGGTGCCTGAGCATGTCGTGGAGTTCCTGCGCGCTGCGGAACTCGTCCACCTCGTCGAGCGCGGCCGCGACGGCCGCCCGCTGCTTGGTGGCTCGTCCGCGTACCGGGGGTCCGGCGGTCGCCACAGTTGCCTCCTCAGGACGGCCAGAACATCGCACGTGTTGCCACGCCAATTGTGCCAGGCCCTCGGGGCGGGCCCGGCAGGCTCGTCAGACGCGGACGTCGTCGGGGGCCCCGGGCGTCGCGGCGGGGGAGTCCTCGAGGGTGCAGTGCTCGGCCAGGGCCGCCCGGTCGGCCCTCCGCCGGGCGAGCGGGGTGGCCAGCGCGGTCAGGACCAGGAAGACGCCGATGGCCATCAGCACGATCGTGGCGCCGGACGGCACGTCCACGTAGTAGGAGGTGACGGTGCCCGAAAGGGTCACCAGGACGCCGATGGAGACGGCCATCGAGAAGGTCGCGGCGAAGCTGCGGGTGATCTGCTGGGAGGCCGCCACGGGGATCACCATCAGGGCGCTGACCAGCAGCAGGCCGACCACGCGCATGGCGACGGTGACGGTCACGGCGGCGGTGACGGCGACGAGCAGGTTCAGCAGCCGCACCGGCAGACCGGTGACGCGCGCGAACTCCTCGTCCTGGCAGATGGCGAACAGCTGCCGGCGCAGGCCGATCGTGGTGGCGACCACGAAGGCGGCGAGCAGGCAGATCGCCACGATGTCCTGCTGCGAGACGGTGGTGATGGACCCGAAGAGGTACGTGGTGAGGTTGGCGTTGGAGCCGTTCGCGGAGAGGCTCATCAGCATGACGCCGCCGGCCATGCCGCCGTAGAACAGCAGGGCGAGCGCGATGTCGCCGCGGGTCCTGCCGTACGACCGGATCAGCTCCATCACCACGGCGCCCGCCACGCAGACGGCCGTGGCCACCCACACGGGGCTGGTGTTGAGCAGGAAGCCCAGGCCGACGCCGGTGAGGGCGACGTGGCCGATGCCGTCGCCCATCAGCGCCTGGCGGCGCTGGACGAGGTAGATGCCGATGGCGGGGGCGGTGACGCCCACGAGGAGGGCGGCCAGCAGCGCCCGCTGCATGAAGGCGAGTTCGAGGATGTCCATCAGCTCAGCAGCCCTGTCCGGATCGGTTCCGCGGCCGGGTCGGCGTGCGGGTGTACGTGGTCGTGGCCGGGCAGCGCGTGCTGGCCGACGGCCTTGGGCGGGGGCCCGTCGTGGACGACGCAGCCGTCCCGGAGGACCACCGCGCGGTCGATGAGGGGCTCCAGCGGGCCGAGCTCGTGGAGGACGAGCAGCACCGTGGCGCCCCGGGCGACCTCGCCGCGCAGGGCGGTCGCGAGGACCTCCTGGCTGGCCAGGTCGACGCCGGCCATCGGCTCGTCCATGATCAGCAGCTCGGGGCGGCCGGCCAGCGCGCGGGCGATGAGCACCCGCTGGTGCTGGCCGCCGGAGAGGGCGTCGACGGGGTCCTTGGCGCGGTCGGCCATGCCCACCAGCTCCAGGGCCTCGTGCACGGCCTCCCGGTCGGCCTTGCGGACCGGGCCCAGCCTGGTGCGGGCCAGCCGGCCGGCCGCGACGACCTCGCGGACGGTGGCCGGCACCCCGCCGGCGGCGGTGGTGCGCTGCGGCACGTAGCCGACGCGCGCCCAGTCGCGGAAGCGGCGCCGGGGGGTGCCGAAGAGCTCCAGCTCGCCGCCGGTGAGCGGCACCTGGCCGACGATCGAGCGGACGGCCGTGGACTTGCCGGAGCCGTTGGCGCCGAGCAGCGCGACGACCTCGCCGCGCCGGACGGTCAGGTCGACGCCGCGGAGCACGGGGCGCGACCCCAGCGAGGCGGTGCCCCCGCGCAGGGATATGACGGGCTGCTCCATGATGATCTCCTCGGGCGTGGTCACGTGGTGCCGAGCGCCTTCTGCAGGGCGGTGAGGTTGGACTCCATGACCTCGAAGTAGTCGCGGCCCTTGGAGTCGTCGGTGATGCCCTCGAGCGGGTCGAGGACGTCGGTGCGCAGGCCCAGGTCCTTCGCCAGCGTCCGGGCGGTCTTGGGGCTGGCCAGGGTCTCGAAGAAGACGGTGCTGACGTGGTGGTCGCCGGCCAGCTTGTGGAGGTCCTTCATCCGGGCGGCGCTGGGCTCGGACTCCGGGTCGACGCCGCTGATGGACTCCTGGTCCAGGCCGTAGCGCTCGGCGAGGTAGCCGAAGGCGGCGTGGGTGGTGACGAAGGTGTCCGAGGCGCGCTTCTTCAGCCCCTCGGAGAACTTCCGGTCCAGCGCGTGCAGCCGGTCGGCCAGGGCGGTGGCGTTCTTCGTGTAGTCGCCCTCGTGGTCGGGGTCGGCCTCGGCGAGGGTGGCGGCGACGCCCTTGGCGACCTCGGCGTACTTCACGGGGTCCAGCCAGATGTGGGGGTCGGCGCCGCTCTCGTCGGCGTGCCGGTGGCCCTCGTGCTCCTCGTGGTCGTCGTGACCGCCGTGGTCGTGGCCGTCGACCTCGGTGCCGTGCTTCTCCAGAGAGGTGAGCGAGGCCGCGTCGGCGACGTGCTTGTTCCCGGACTGTCCGATCGCCGTGTCGACGGCGGGCTGGAGGCCCTTGAGGTAGACGATCGCCCCGGCGTCCTGGAGGGAGCCGGTCTGCCGGGGGGTGAGCTCCAGGTCGTGCGGTTCGACGCCGGGCTTGGTGAGCCCGGTGACGCTGACGTGGTCGCCGCCGATCTCCCTCGCCAGGAATTCCATGGGGTAGAAGGACGCCACGACCTTGAGCTTCCCGTCCGCCGTCCGTCCGTCGGAGCTCAGGACCGAACAGGCCGAGAGGGACACCAGGCCGAGCGTCGCGGCGAGGGCGACCGCGGCGCCGGTTATTCGGCGGCGGGAGCGAAGGGGACGGATCGGACGTACGTTCATGACACTCATTTTCAACAAAGATGGAAACGATTGTCAACAGCAGAGGGTCCGGGGGACCGGGTCAAGCCAAGGCCAGAGCCGATTTGATGAGAGGGGGTGTGGCGCCGGTAACCTGAGCCATTCGCTGTTCGTCGTCGCAATGAAGAGAGCACCGTGGCCGCCGACAAGATCGACACCATCGTCAGCCTGAGCAAGCGCCGTGGCTTTGTTTTTCCGTGCAGTGAGATCTACGGCGGCCAGCGTGCCGCCTGGGACTACGGCCCGCTCGGCGTCGAGCTCAAGGAGAACATCAAGCGTCAGTGGTGGCGCTACATGGTCACCTCGCGCGAGGACGTCGTGGGCATCGACTCGTCGGTGATCCTCGCCTCCGAGGTGTGGGTGGCTTCCGGTCACGTGGCCACCTTCTCCGACCCGCTGACCGAGTGCACCTCCTGCCACAAGCGCTACCGCGCCGACCACCTGGAGGAGGCCTACGAGGCCAAGCACGGCAAGCTGCCCGAGAACGGCCTGGCCGACATCAACTGCCCCAACTGCGGCAACAAGGGGCAGTTCACCGAGCCCAAGCAGTTCTCCGGCCTGCTCTCCACGCACCTCGGCCCGACCCAGGACTCCGGCTCGGTCGCCTACCTGCGCCCCGAGACCGCCCAGGGCATCTTCACCAACTTCGCCCAGGTCCAGCAGACCTCCCGGAAGAAGCCCCCGTTCGGCATCGCCCAGATGGGCAAGTCCTTCCGCAACGAGATCACGCCCGGCAACTTCATCTTCCGCACCCGCGAGTTCGAGCAGATGGAGATGGAGTTCTTCGTCAAGCCGGGCGAGGACGAGCAGTGGCAGGAGTACTGGATGCAGCAGCGCTGGAACTGGTACACCGGTCTCGGCCTGCGCGAGGAGAACATGCGGTGGTACGAGCACCCGCAGGAGAAGCTCTCCCACTACTCCAAGCGCACCGCTGACATCGAGTACCGCTTCCAGTTCGGCGGCAACGAGTGGGGCGAGCTGGAGGGCGTCGCCAACCGCACCGACTACGACCTGGGCGCCCACGCCAAGGCCTCCGGCCAGGACCTGTCGTTCTTCGACCAGGAGGCCGGCGAGCGCTGGACCCCCTACGTCATCGAGCCCGCCGCCGGTGTCGGCCGCACCATGCTCGCCTTCCTGCTCGACGCCTACGTCGAGGACGAGGCCCCCAACGCCAAGGGCAAGCTGGAGAAGCGCACCGTCCTGCGCCTCGACCCGCGCCTGTCCCCGGTCAAGGTCGCGGTCCTGCCGCTGTCCCGCAACCCGGAGCTGTCCCCGAAGGCCAAGGGCCTGGCCGCCGACCTGCGCAAGCACTGGAACATCGAGTTCGACGACGCCGGCGCCATCGGCCGCCGCTACCGCCGTCAGGACGAGATCGGCACCCCGTTCTGCGTCACCGTCGACTTCGACACCCTCGAGGACAACGCGGTGACGGTCCGCGAGCGCGACACCATGAAGCAGGAGCGCGTCTCCCTCGACCAGATCGAGGGCTACCTGGCCGCGCGCCTGATCGGCTGCTGATCAGGCGGGCAGACGCTGCCCGAGCGTTCACCGGAAGGCCCCGGCTCCCCGCGTCCCGCGGGGGCCGGGGCCTTCCGGCGTTCCGGTGTGCCGCCGAGGTGGTGCTGCTTGCACCCCGAGCCGGGCACCACCGCCATTCCACGCCCCTGACCTGCGCGCCTACCGTGTCCCGCATGCACATCGCCGCTCTGCTCCGTCGCCCCTTCCAGGGGGCCGGCCGCTCCACCGCCTTCCTCGCCGTCGGGGTGATCGTCCAGCTCGCCGCGCTCCTCGTCCTCTCCGTGCCCTGGCTGCCCGGCGGGCCGACCGAGGCGCTGAGTTGCCTGGTGGCCGTGCTGGTGCCGCTGGCGGTGCTCGGGGCCGCGGTGCCGCTGCTGTCGCGGGCGCAGCGGGCCCGCTTCCGGGGCCGGCTCGGGGTGGACATCCCGGCCACCGGGCAGGCCTATTCATGGCCCCAGGCGCGGTACCACCTGCTGGTCGGGCCGCTGATCGCCGCGGGCGGCGCCGGGGTGCTGCTGCTGTGGGCCGCGTCCGCGGTGGCGGCCACCGTCTCCGTGTGGATATGGGCGCTGCCGCCCGAGACGCGGCTCGCGCGGCCCGGCTGGGCCGTGGCGGCCGGCTACCTCACCGCGGCCGGGATCGCCGGGCTGTACGCGGCCGCCTGGCTGTCCGGGGTGCTCGCCCGGCTCGACACCCGGGCCGCGCTGCGCCGGCTCGGGCCCAGCCGGGCCGAGGAGCTGGAGCGGCGGGTGGAGGAGGTCACCGAGAGCCGGGCCGGCGTGGTGGACGCGGCGGACGCCGAGCGGCGGCGGATCGAACGGGACCTCCACGACGGCGCCCAGCAGCGCCTGGTGTCGCTGGCGGTCAACCTGGGCCTGGCCAAGGTCACGCTGACCGATCTGCCCGACGACGCGCGCAAGGTGATCGACGAGGCCCACCGGGAGGCGAAGGAGGCCGTCGCCGAGCTTCAGGACCTGGTGCGCGGACTCCACCCGGCGGTGCTGGAGGACCGGGGCCTGGACGCCGCCCTGTCCGGACTCGCCGAACGCGCCCCGCTGCCGGTCCGGGTGACGGTGGATCTGCCGGTGCGCCCGGGGCCCGCGGTCGAGGCCGTCGCCTACTTCGTGGTCTCCGAGACGCTGGCCAACGTGGTCAAGCACGCGCGCGCCTCCAGGGCGGATGTCACGGTCGAAACGCGGGAGGGGATACTGCTGATCGTCGTCACCGACGACGGCGTGGGCGGGGCCGATCCCTCGGGCGGCACCGGGCTGGCCGGGCTGGCCAAGCGCGTCGCGTCGGTCGACGGCACGTTCTCGATCAGCAGCCCCGTGGGGGGCCCGACCGAAGTGACCGTGGAGCTGCCGTGCGCGCTGTGATCGCCGAGGATTCCGTCCTGCTCCGGGTGGGCCTGGTGAAGGTCCTGGAGGCGGCCGGATTCGAGGTGGTCGCGGAGACCGGCGACGCCGAGTCCCTGCTGGCGGCCGTGGAGAAGCACCGGCCGGACCTCGCCGTGTGCGACGTGCGGATGCCGCCGGGCTTCACCGACGAGGGCGTACGGGCCGCGCTGGTCCTGCGCGCGCGGTGGCCGGAGGTGGCCGTGCTGCTGCTCTCCCAGTACGTCGAGGAGCGGTACGCCACCGACCTGCTGACCGGCGAAACCGCGGGCTTCGGCTATCTCCTCAAGCAACGCGTCGCGGACGTCGAGGAGTTCATCGAGGTGCTGCGGCGGGTGGCGGCCGGCGGCACCGCGCTCGACCCGCAGGTGATCGCGCAGCTGCTGACGCGGCGGCACAGCGACCCGCTGGACCGGCTGACGGCCCGCGAGCGGGAGGTGCTCGCGTCGATGGCCGAGGGCCGGTCCAACGCGGGGATCGCCGAACGGCTCGTCATCAGCGAGAGCGCCGTGGCCAAGCACATCAACAACATCCTGGCCAAGCTGGACCTGCCGAAGGCCGAGGCCGACCACCGGCGGGTGCTGGCGGTGCTGCGGTTCCTCGGGGTGGGGTGACCCCCGGGCCGGCCTAGTGGTGGAGGCCGCGCAGGACCAGGTCGCACACCGCGTCGAAGGCCGGCTCGATGTCCGGCCGTGACCACTCCGCCGCGTAGGCCGGGTCGTGGAAGCGACTGCTCGCGTCCCAGACCGCGCGGGCGGCCGTCGCGGGGTCGACCGGGCGGAACGCGCCCTCGTCCACGCCGCCCTCGATGATCCGGGCGAGCTGCTCGATCATCGTCGCGATGTGGCGTTCGACCGTGGTGCTGTTCTCGCCGACCAGGACCATGTACGTGGCGAACAGCTCGGGGTCGTCGCCGGCCTTGCGGCGCTTGGCCGCGAACAGCGCGGCGAGCCACTCGCGCAGCCGGCCGTCGGCCGGGGCCTCGGCGTCGGCCAGGGCCGACAGCTCGGCGTGCGACTGGTCGAGCCAGCGCCCGGTGACCGCCTCCCGCAGGGCGGCCTTGCTCCCGAAGTGGCGGTAGACGCTGCCGTGGCTGACGCCGAGGGCTCGGGCCACGTCGACGACGGTGGCCTTGGCGGGGCCGTAGCGGCGCAGCACGTCTTCGGTGGCCTCGAGGATGCGGTCCTGTGTCAGCGGTTCGGGCATCTGGGGGTGGGTCCCTTCCGGGGGTGGGTGGTACTACGACCGTACCGGTGCGGCCCGGTGGGCCGGGTTGTGCCCAGACCCGGCGCGGGTGGGGGCCCTCAGTGCTCGCTGTCCAGGTGGGTCATCTGGGAGGCCGGGTAGCGGTCGCCGGCTGCGGATCCCGCGGGGACGGCCTGTTCGATGGCGGTCAGGTCGGCCGGGGTGAGGGTGATGTCCAGGGCGCCGAGGGCCTCGGTCAGGCGGTCGCGGCGGCGGGCGCCGACCAGGGGGACGATGTCCTCGCCGCGGGAGAGGACCCAGGCGATGGCCGTCTGGGCGACCGTCGCGCCCCGGTCCTCAGCGACCTTGCGCAGGGCGTCGACCAGGTCGAGGTTGCGCTGGAGGTTCTCGCCCTGGAAGCGGGGGCTCATGCCGCGGAAGTCATTCGCGGCGAGCTGCCGGTCGTGGGAGAAGTGGCCGCTGATCAGGCCCCGGGAGAGGACGCCGTAGGCGGTGACGCCGATGCCCAGCTCGCGGCAGGTGGGGAGGATGCGGTCCTCGATGCCGCGGGAGATCAGGGAGTACTCGATCTGGAGGTCGGCGATGGGGGCGACGGCGGCGGCCCGGCGGATGGTGTCCGCGCCGGCCTCGGACAGGCCGATGTGGCGGACGTGCCCGGCCTCGACCAGCTCGGCGATCGCGCCGACGGTCTCCTCGATCGGGACGTCCGGGTCGACGCGGGCGATCCGGTAGACGTCGATGTGGTCGACGCCCAGCCGCTGGAGCGAGTACGCGGCGAAGCTCTTCACGGCGGCGGGGCGGCCGTCGTACCCCGACCAGCCGCCGTCCGGGTCGCGCAGGGCGCCGAACTTGACGCTGGTGAGGGCGTTCTCGCGGTGGGCGGCGGGGGCGGTGCGCAGGGCCTCGCCGATGAGCAGCTCGTTGTGCCCCATGCCGTAGAAGTCGCCGGTGTCGAGCAGGGTGACGCCGGCGTCCAGGGCGGCGTGGAGGGTGGCGATCGACTCGGCGCGGTCGGCGTCGCCGTAGAGGGCGGACATGCCCATGCAGCCGAGGCCGAGAGCGGAGACCTTGGGGCCGGTGGTGCCGAGAGTGCGGTGCAGCACGGGGAACTCCTCGGGGACGGAGCGGGTGGTACCCCCACAGCGTGACACATGGACTGACAGATTTCAATATCTGTCAGTCCATGTGTGTCCGCACCCGGGATCGAGGCCCCCGGTTCAGTGCGCCGTGCGCGGCAGCCGCAGGCTGAGCAGCACCGTCGCCGCCACCAGCACCAGCTGTGCCCCCAGCGTGATCGCCAGCGCGTCCCGCATCCCCGTCGCCGGTGTCAGGGACAGGAAGAGCGAGCCCATCGTGGCCACGCCCAGCGCCATGAACGCCTGCTGCGTCGTCACCATCACCCCGCTGCCGACGCCCGCCCGGTCCGGCGGCACCTCGCTCAGCACGATCCGCAGCGTCAGCGGCAGCAGCAGCCCCTGGCCCAGGCCCTGGACGGCCAGTCCCGCCCCCGGGCCGGCCGGCCCCAGCCCGTCCCAGCCGAACCAGAACGTCGCGATCACCGTGGTCAGCCCCACCGCCTGGAGCAGCGACCCGGCCGTCACCAGCGACCTCCCGTACCGGGCCGCCAGCCGGGGCCCCGCCAGCGAGCCGGCGAGGTACGTCACGCACAGCGGCAGCAGTGCCAGCCCGGCCGCCATCGGCCCGAGCCGCAGCCCCTCCTGGAGCGCCACCGCGAGCACGAACATGTACCCGCCCCAGCCGATGGAGAACGGCACGATCAGCGCCAGCCCGCTGCGTACCGAGTGGATCCGCAGCAGCGACGGCGGCACCAGCGGCGTCCGCCCGGCCCGCTCCTCGCGCCGCTCCACCACGACCAGCGCCACCGCCGCGACCGGGAACACCGCCAGCAGCAGCCACGACCACAGCGGCCAGCCCGTCGACCGGCCCTCGGTCAGGGGCAGCAGCAGCGACACCAGGGTCAGCGTCAGCAGGACCGTGCCCCGGGCGTCCACCCGCGTCGGGTTCGCCGACCGGGTCTCGGGCACCGAGCGGAGCGCCAGGACCAGCGCCACCACCGCGATCGGCGCGTTGAGCAGGAAGATCGACCGCCAGCCGGTCCCGGCGAGGTCGACGGAGACCAGCACCCCGCCGAGCACCTGCCCGACCGCGCTGGCCACCCCGGCCGTACCGCTGTACAGGCTCATCGCCCGGGTGCGGCGCTCACCGCTGGTCGTCGCCTGGATCGTCGCGAGCACCTGCGGCAGCATCAGCGCGGCCGCCGCGCCCTGCGCGACCCGCGCGATCACCAGCGACCAGGCGTCCGGCGCCAGGCCGCACGCCACCGACGTCACGCCGAACGCGGCCGTTCCCCACAGGAACAGCCGGCGCCGGCCCACCATGTCGCCCAGCCGGCCGCCCAGCACGAGCAGCACCGCGTAGGAGACGCCGTAGCCGCCGACCACCATCTCCAGCAGGGCCGGGCCCGCGTCCAGGTCGTGGTCGATGGTCGGCAGGGCGACGTTGACGATGAAGAAGTCCAGGAACGGCAGCGCGGCGCCGATCAGCACGGTGAACAGCCCCAGCCGGCCGATGGCGGGAACGGAGCCGGTGCCGGGGGAGGTACGGGGGTCGGGGGAGGGGACGGAGGAGGCCGGGGCGGGCGCGCCGGCGGCGGCAGGACTCGGTATGGGGATTTCGCTCACGGACCGACGATGGCAGCGCCCCCAGCCGGGTACCAGAGCCTCGTTATCCTGGTACCGGAGCCACCTGGCAACCGGATCGGCGGTGGCACACCCTGGAGCGCGTGAGCACGACGATGATCGAGACCCTGGCCGCCGAGTACGCGGCCGCCCGGCCCGACGAGGTCCGCCGCCATGAGCTGGCGGCCTTCCTGCGCAGCCGCCGCGAGCGCATCTCCCCCGAGGAGGCGGGCCTGCCGCGCGGCCCCCGCCGCCGCACGCCGGGGCTCCGCCGCGAGGAGGTCGCCCAGGTCGCCGCCGTCGGCGTCACCTGGTACACGTGGCTGGAGCAGGCCCGCGACATCCGCGTCTCGGCGCAGGTCCTGGACTCCGTCGCCCGCGCCCTGCGGCTCGACCGGGGCGAGCGCGCCCACCTCTTCGCCCTCGCGGACGTCGTCGACCCGCTGCCCGGCTCGGACGTCGTGCGCGTCACGCCCGCCCTGCGCCGGATGCTCGACCAGCTCGAACCGCTGCCCGCCTGCGTACAGAACGCGCGCTACGACATCCTGGCCTACAACCGCGTCTACGCCCGGCTGACGTGCGACCTCGACGCCGTCCCGCCGGAGGACCGCAACTGCCTGTGGTTGCAGTTCACCGACCCCGTCTGGCGCGCCTCGGCCCTCAACGGCGCGGAGGCCCGGCGGGCCATCGTGGCCAAGTTCCGCCGGGCCATGGCCGAGCACGTCGCCGAGCCCGCGTGGAAGTGCCTGCTCAAGAGGATGTGCGACGCCTCGCCGGAGTTCCGCGAGCTCTGGACGCGGCACGAGGTCGTCCCGGTCGAGGAGCAGAAGACGGCCGTCCTGCGGCACCCGTACGCCGGGATGCTGCGCCTGGACCACACCAGCCTGTGGGCGGGCCCGGGCCCCGGCACCCGTCTGATCACGTTCACCCCCGTCGACGAGGAGTCCGAGGAGGGGCTGCGCAGGCTCCACGCCCTCGTACGGGGGGAGGCGGGAACGGAGGCGGACAGGAGGACCCGGCGGGACGGGACCTTCGGCCGCTGAGGCGGTTGCGCCGGATGAGGGACAATGAACGGTCCGCCCCATCGTCCGCACGACTTGCGAGGAAGCCCGCCCAATGACGCTCCAGATCGGTCCGCACCCGGTGCAGCCGCCGGTGGTCCTGGCCCCTATGGCGGGGATCACCAATGCTCCCTTCCGCACGCTGTGCCGTGAGTTCTCCGGCGGCAAGGGGCTCTTCGTCAGCGAGATGATCACCACGCGGGCGCTCGTCGAACGGGACGCCAAGACGATGCGGCTGATCCACTTCGACGGGACCGAGAAGCCGCGCTCCATCCAGCTCTACGGCGTCGACCCGGTGACCGTCGGCAAGGCCGTCCGCATGATCGTGGACGAGGACCTGGCCGACCACATCGACCTCAACTTCGGTTGCCCCGTCCCCAAGGTCACCCGCAAGGGCGGCGGCTCCGCGCTGCCGTACAAGCGCAACCTGCTGCGCTCGATCCTCCGCGAGGCCGTCGGCAACGCCGGCTCCCTGCCGGTGACCATGAAGATGCGCAAGGGCATCGACGACGAGCACATCACCTACCTCGACGCCGGGCGGATCGCCGTCGAGGAGGGCGTCACGGCCATCGCCCTCCACGGCCGCACGGCCGCCCAGCACTACGGCGGCACCGCCGACTGGGAGGCCATCGCCCGGCTGAAGGAGGCCGTGCCCGAGATCCCCGTCCTGGGCAACGGCGACATCTGGTCCGCCGACGACGCGGTGCGCATGATGCGCGAGACCGGCTGCGACGGCGTGGTCGTCGGGCGTGGCTGCCTGGGCCGCCCCTGGCTCTTCCGCGACCTGGTGAACGTCTTCGAGGACGGCGGGGAGGGCGCGGCCACCGCGCCCACGCTGCGCGAGGTGGCGGCCGTGATGCTGCGCCACGCGGAGCTGCTCGGCCAGTGGCTGGAGAACGAGGAGCGGGGCGTCATCGACTTCCGCAAGCACGTCGCCTGGTACACCAAGGGCTTCTCCATCGGGTCGGAGCTCCGTAAGAAGCTGGCAATCGCCTCATCTCTGGGCGAACTGGACGCTCTTTTGAGCGAGCTCGACCTGGATCAGGCCTGGCCGGTGGGTGCCGACGGCCCCCGCGGCCGTACCTCCGGCCGTAACCGCGTGGTGCTTCCGGACGGGTGGCTGAACGACCCCTACGACGCCGCGACTGTGGGCGCGGACGCGGAACTCGACACGTCGGGCGGGTGAAACGCCGCCGAAAGGGCGTCGAACACGGCGTGATTCTCGCCACCTCTGATAAGGGTCTCGCTCAGATGAGCACCGGAATCAGGGGTACACCTTTCCGAGGGGTGGCACTGCGTGCCACCCCTTTTGGCTTCACAAGGTGACGGCGGATGGCGGGTTTTCTCGACGCGACGTGACGGGTTGATGATTTTCGGTCATGTTGCGTTCAGGAAATGAAGGAGGAGGGTGGGTGCCTCAAATGAGCGCGCAACTTTCGATCTGCTGGCGGACGGGTGGTTGCGCCCCCAAGTTGGCGGAGTAGACCTCCTCAGACGCCTTCGATCTGGGTACGCTCCCCGCCGTCAGGGCAGCCCTCCCCCCCTCAGCGTCCCCGGGAGGCCCGAGTGAGGAGTCGATTCCCGTGCCGGTATCCGAAGATCGCCAGAAGTTCGTCTACGACTTCACCGAGGGCAACAAGGACCTCAAGGACCTGCTCGGCGGGAAGGGTGCCAACCTCGCCGAGATGACCAACCTCGGGCTGCCCGTCCCTCCGGGCTTCACCATCACCACCGAGGCCTGCAAGGTCTACCTGGAGGGCGGCCGGGAGCCCGCGTCGATGCGCGACGAGGTCACCGCCCACCTGGAGGCCCTCGAGGCGCACATGGGCAAGAAGCTCGGCCAGGCCGACGACCCGCTGCTGGTGTCGGTGCGCTCGGGCGCCAAGTTCTCCATGCCCGGCATGATGGACACCGTCCTGAACATCGGCCTGTCCGACGAGTCCGTGACCGGCCTCGCGGCCCAGGCCGGCGACGAGCGGTTCGCCTGGGACTCGTACCGCCGCCTCATCCAGATGTTCGGCAAGACCGTGCTGGGCGTCGACGGCGAGCTCTTCGAGGAGGCGCTGGAGGAGACCAAGCGGGCCAAGGGCGTCGTCACCGACGTCGAGCTGCGCGCCGAGGACCTGAAGCACCTGGTCGAGGAGTTCAAGGGCATCGTCTCCAAGGAGACCGGCCGGGACTTCCCGCAGGACCCGCGCGAGCAGATGGACCTCGCCATAAGGGCGGTCTTCGACTCCTGGAACGGCGACCGCGCCAAGCTCTACCGCCGTCAGGAGCGCATCCCCGGCGACCTGGGCACGGCCGTCAACATCTGCTCCATGGTCTTCGGCAACCTGGGCCCCGACTCCGGCACCGGCGTCGCCTTCACCCGTGACCCCGCCAGCGGCCACCAGGGCGTCTACGGCGACTACCTGCAGAACGCGCAGGGCGAGGACGTCGTCGCGGGCATCCGCAACACCATGCCGCTCGCCGAGCTGGAGCGCATCGACAAGGCCTCGTACGACCAGCTGATGCAGATCATGGAGACGCTGGAGACGCACTACAAGGACCTGTGCGACATCGAGTTCACCATCGAGCGCGGCAAGCTGTGGATGCTCCAGACCCGCGTCGGCAAGCGCACCGCCGGAGCCGCCTTCCGCATCGCCACCCAGCTGGTGGACCAGGGCCTGATCGACGAGGCCGAGGCGCTCCAGCGCGTCAGCGGCGCCCAGCTGGCGCAGCTGATGTTCCCGCGCTTCGACGAGAAGGCGAAGACCGAGCTGCTGGGCCGGGGCATCGCCGCCTCGCCGGGCGCGGCGGTCGGCCGGGCGGTCTTCGACTCCTACACCGCCGTCAAGTGGTCCCGCTCGGGTGAGAAGGTCATCCTGATCCGCCGGGAGACCAACCCCGACGACCTCGACGGCATGATCGCCTCCGAGGGCATCCTGACCTCGCGCGGCGGCAAGACCTCGCACGCGGCCGTCGTGGCGCGCGGCATGGGCAAGACCTGTGTCTGCGGCGCCGAGGAGCTGGAGGTCGACACCAAGCAGCGGAAGATGACCGCCCCCGGTGGCGTGGTCGTCCAGGAGGGCGACGTCGTCTCCATCGACGGCTCCACCGGCAAGGTCTACCTGGGCGAGGTCCCGGTCGTGCCGTCCCCGGTCGTGGAGTACTTCGAGGGCCGGATGCACGCCGGCGCCGACGACGCCGACGAGCTGGTCCAGGCCGTGCACCGGATGATGGCCTACGCCGACCGCACCCGCCGGCTGCGCGTCCGCGCCAACGCCGACAACGCCGAGGACGCGGCCCGCGCCCGCCGCTTCGGCGCCCAGGGCATCGGCCTGTGCCGCACCGAGCACATGTTCCTCGGTGAGCGGCGCGAGCTCGTCGAGCGGCTCATCCTGGCCGACACCGACACCGAGCGGGAGGAGGCACTGGGTGCCCTGCTGCCGCTGCAGAAGGCCGACTTCGTCGAGCTGTTCGAGGCGATGGACGGGCTGCCGGTGACGGTCCGCCTGCTCGACCCGCCGCTGCACGAGTTCCTGCCCGACATCACCGAGCTGTCGGTGCGCGTGGCGCTCGCCGAGGCCCGTCAGGAGGCGCACGAGAACGACCTGCGCCTGCTCCAGGCCGTGCACAAGCTCCACGAGCAGAACCCGATGCTGGGTCTGCGCGGCGTCCGCCTGGGTCTGGTGATCCCCGGCCTGTTCGCCATGCAGGTGCGGGCCATCGCCGAGGCCGCGGCCGAGCGCCGGAGCGGTGGCGGCGACCCGCGCGCCGAGATCATGATCCCGCTGGTGGGCACCGTCCAGGAGCTGGAGATCGTCCGCGACGAGGCGGAGCGCGTCATCGCCGGTGTCGAGGCCGCCAGCGGCACCGACCTCAAGCTGCCGCTGGGCACGATGATCGAGCTGCCGCGCGCCGCCCTGACGGCCGGGCAGATCGCCGAGGCCGCCGAGTTCTTCTCCTTCGGCACCAACGACCTCACCCAGACCGTGTGGGGCTTCTCCCGCGACGACGTCGAGGCCAGCTTCTTCACCGCGTACCTGGAGAAGGGCATCTTCGGGGTCAGCCCCTTCGAGACCATCGACAAGGACGGCGTGGGCTCGCTGGTCCGCGCGGCCGTCGAGGCCGGCCGGGCCACCCGCCCCGACCTCAAGCTCGGCGTGTGCGGCGAGCACGGCGGCGACCCGGAGTCGGTGCACTTCTTCCACCAGGTGGGCCTGGACTACGTCTCCTGCTCCCCGTTCCGCATCCCGGTCGCCCGCCTGGAGGCGGGCCGCGCCGCGGCGCTGAACGGCCGGGGAGGCAGCGACAGCCGCTGAGCGCGGCCATATGACCTCCGGAGCCGCCGTATGGGATGACCTCGACCCTCAGCCCCACTCACGGCTCCGGAAGGAAGGAGGGGCGGTCCTCGCGAAGGGACCGCCCCTCCTGGGCGTCCGGAGGCCCCGCGTTCGCGGGTGTTAACCCTGTCGTAACCTGCGACAGGTACGGGCGCATGGCGAAGGGGCGGCGCCCGTGCGGGAGCGCCGCCCCTCTTTACTCCCCCACCGGGAGTTGTTGCCGCCCGCATCGGCTCGGGCGGCAACTCGCATACCCAGCGGCCGCTTTTTCGCTCGCCACCCCCCACGGGAACGAGCGGGGCGGCCCTGAGTGCGTGAATAGCATTTCGCTTCTGCGATGTTCGCCGCGAGTCCTTTCAACTGTGGCCAAAAGGACGTGGTAACACCTCGTATCGGTGTGCATACTCAGTGAGCGGGGGGTGGTCGCGGATGTCTCATGTGGGGGTTTGGTGCTGCGTGTCCATTTCACTGGACTCGATCTGGCCCGGTTGCGCCTGGCCGGAGACCCGGACGTGCTCTGGGAAACCGTATTGAGCCTGCACCGGCTTCGGGACAAACAAGGCGAGTCGATCTTCGGGGATTGGCGGTCGGAAACCCGGCCTCGGTTGAATGGTGAAACGCGGCTTCTGGCGCCGCTCGTTCCGCCCCGTGGATATTTCCCCGACTTCCTGACACCGGCCGAAGGCTTAGACGGACTCGACTCCGGCATAGAGGCACTGCGGGCCACCCCGGCCGACCGGGTCCACGACGAACTGAGCCGGCTGCCCACCGTCCGGACCCTGCCGGCTTGGATACGATCGCTCGCCGAGGGCGACTCCCGGGCGTTCGGCAAGCTGATCAGCGCCCTCCATGCCTATCACCAGGCCGCCATCGCCCCGTACTGGGCCCATATCCAGGCCCAGATCGAGGCGGACCGGGCCGTGCGCGGCCGGGCGCTGCTGGACGGCGGCGCCGACGCGCTGCTCTCCTCGCTGCCGCCCACCATGCGCTGGCGGGCCCCGGTACTGGAGGTCGACTACCCCGTGGACCGGGACATGTACCTGGGCGGCCGCGGGCTGCTGCTCCTGCCGTCCTTCTTCTGCCGGCGCACCCCCGTGACCCTGCAGAACACCGAGCTCACGCCGGTGCTGGTGTATCCCGCGCGGGCCATGTCGGAGTCGGCGCCCGCCGTCCCGGCGGCCCCGCGCTCGCTGGGCAAGCTGGTGGGGCACACCCGCTCGGCCGTCCTGGGCTCCATCGGCGGCGGCTGCACCACCAGCGAACTCGCCCGCAGGGTGGGGGTGTCGGCCGCCTCGGCCAGCCAGCACGCGGGCGTGCTGCGCGAGGCCGGGCTGGTGCTGACGCTGCGCAACGGCAGCGCGGTGATGCACACCCTGACCCCGCTGGGCGCGGCGTTGCTGCGCGGAGGGCACCGGGGGCCGCAGTCCCGGGGCAGGGTCAAGTCGGCGGTCCCCGAGCGCTCGACACCCGCCACGATGTAGCCGCGGCGGGCGGGCGGTTCGCGCCGGTTCGCGCCCCGCGCGGGGGGTGGTGGAGCCCGTGTGCCGGCGGATTCATGGGCGCCGGCGCGACGTTCGCGCACGCCGGGGTACGCGCGCCGGTCCGTGGGGCGTACGGGAAGAGGGTGAGCCGGGCTACGCGGGGGCCCGGAGGCGTCCAGAACCAGAAGGTACGGTTCCGTAGCGTCCGGGCCCGTTGGGTAGCCGTCCCGGGCTCGTTCCGTCGTCGCTGGGCCGCTAGGCCCCGATCCTGAAGCGCAGCCGGCAGATCACCGCGTCGGTGTCCCGGCGCACCGCGTGGGCCACGACCGCGCCGCGCTGGTTCTGGAGCAGCCGCTGCCAGACGCGCGCCGGCTCCACCTCGGGGATGAGCACGGTCACCCGGTTGTCCGGGTGCCGGTCGGACAGCTCGCGGACGTAGTCGACGATCGGGCGGCCCAGGGTGCGCGTGGGGGCGGGCAGCTCGACCAGGTCGACGCCGGGGCTCCACAACTCCCAGTCGCGGCGCAGCGACTCGGCCGCGCGCCGGCCCTCCGCGTCGGGCTGGGTGACGGTCACGGCCACCACCTCGTCGCCGAGCGACACGGCGGCCGTCAGGGCCTCGCTGGTCAGCCGGGACAGCGAGGACACGGGCACCACGACCAGCGAGTGGCAGCGGCGGGGGGCCTCGGGCACCCGGCCGAGCCCCAGGCGGTCGCCGATCCGCCCGTACGTCCGGTGGACGGCCTCGAAGGCCAGGACCAGCAGCGGCAGCGCGACGACGATCAGCCAGGCGCCCTCGGTGAACTTCGTGGCGGTGACGACGACGGCCGAGACGCCGGTGAGGAGGGCCCCGAAGCCGTTGAGCAGCGCCTTGCCCCGCCGGCCGGGGGAGCGTTCGAGGCGCCAGTGGCGGACCATGCCGACCTGGCAGACGGTGAAGCCGACGAACACGCCGATCGCGAAGAGCGGCACGAGGGTGTTGACGTCGCCGCCGGAGAGGACGAGCAGCAGCGCGGAGACGGCGGCCAGCGCCAGGACGCCGTGCCGGTGGACCTGGCGGTCGGCCTTGAGGCCGAAGACGTGCGGCAGGTAGTTGTCCCGGGCCAGCAGGCCCATCAGCACCGGCAGGCCGCCGAAGGAGGTGTTGGCGGCGAGCGCGAGCAGGACGACGGTGGCGAACTGCACGACATAGAAGGCCCAGTTGTGGCCCAGGGAGGCGTCGGCGAGCTGGGCGAGGACGGTGACGCCCTCCACCGGCTGGAGGTGGAAGCGGCCGATGAGCACGGACAGGCCGATCAGCATGACGCCCAGCAGCGCGCCCAGGGCGACCTCGGTGCGCTGGGCCCGGCGGGTGGCCGGGGCGCGGAACGCGGGAACGGCGTTGGCCACGGCCTCGACGCCGGTGAGCGCGGAGCAGCCGGCGGCGAAGGCCTTCAGCAGGAGCAGGGCGCCGACGGCGGTGGTGTCGTCCGCGAGCACGGACGCGTGCCCGGCGGCGGTCTCGGTGCTCGCCGGGGCGTCCCGGAGCAGCCCCGCGACGATCAGGACGAGGATCGAGCCGACGAAGACGGCGGTGGGGACGACGAAGGCCTTGGCGGACTCCGCGATGCCGCGCAGGTTCACGCCCGTGACCAGCACCAGGACGCCCAGGCAGAGCCACAGCCGGTCGTCGTGGAGGGAGGGGAAGGCGGAGGTCAGGGCGGCGACGCCGGCGGTGACGGAGACGGCCACGTTCAGCACGTAGTCCAGCACCAGCGATGCCGCGGTGACCAGGGCCGTACGCCGGCCGAGGTGCCGCTTGGCGACCGCGTACGAGCCGCCGCCGTCCGGGAAGGCCGCGATGACCTGCCGGTAGGAGGCGACGAGGACGGCCAGCAGGGCGGCGATCGCGAGGGTGACCGGCAGCGTGAAGCCGAGGCCGTGCGCGCCGGCCGCGGCCAGGACGAGGACGATCGCCTCGGGGCCGTACGCCACCGACGCCATGGCGTCGAGCGAGAGGGCCGCCAGTCCCTGGGTGGCGGTGAGCCGGTGCCGGTCCTCGGCGGCCCGCGCGGCGCCGGTATCCGGCGGCTCCTCGTCGCCGGTGCCCGCGGCGTGCTCCGAATTGGCCAGCATGGACATCTTTTGTCGTACCTCCGTGGGGTCGGAGGCTCAGCGTGCGCCCGCGCCACCGGGGGCGCGTCCGTCCTTGGCGGCGTCTTGGCGGATTTTGGCGGTTTCCATATGGGTCCTTAACGCATCCGAACGCTTTCGGGGAGAGGCGTGTCAGTGAGGCGCAAGGAATGGCCAAAACAGCGTCAGCGCGACGTCAACGCGACGGGCTTCGGGCGGTGGACGGCCCTAGCGTCGGCACCATGGGACGGCGACAGACCTTACGGACGCGTGCGCGCGTACGCGACGGACACCGCCGGGGCCCGGGGGAGCGGCCACCGGCCGGCGCGGTGCCGGCCTGGGACCGCGGCTGGCGGCGCGAGGCCCGCTCGGCGTGGTGGTGCGGTACGGCCCTGGGCGGCCTGCTCCTCCTCGCCGACCTGGCCCGGGGCAGCCTCGACGTGCCGCGCGGCGCCTGCTGGGCGGCGCTCGGCGCCGCGCTCGTCGGCGTGCTCAGACCCGTGCGGGTCACGGCCGGCCCCGGCTGGCTGGCGGCCCGCGGCCTCCTGCGCGAGCACCGCGTGCGCACCGACCTCCTCACCCAGGTGCGCCGCGCCGACGGCATCGCCCCCCGGCTGGTCCTGCGGGACGTCGGAGGCAACCGGGTGGAGCTCGACCCGGGCGTCCTCACCGCGAACCCCCTGCTCTGGCACCACCTGGAGACGGGCGCCCGGCGGGCCCGCGAGCGGGGACTGCTGCGGGAGGGGGCGCTGCCGCTGGCCGCCCTGGCCGAACGCATCGACGGCGAGGGCGCCCGGGCGGTGCTCCGTGTCTCGGGCCTGGAGCCGGAGCGGCCCTAGCCCAGCGCCGGCGGGTACGTGACGCCCGTCAGGCGTTCCGAGACCGCCCACAGGCCGGCGCTCGCCCGGTCGTCGCGTGTCCAGCGGGCGCGCGGCGAGGGGGCCGGGGCGCCGCGCCAGAGCAGGTGGCGGGGGCCGTAGAAGTCGTCCTGCCGTACGCCCGGGGCGGTGGCGGCGTACAGCGAGGGGAGGGCGCCCTCGTCGGCGCTCTGCGCGACGAGGCGGTTGAGCAGCTCCACGCCCCGCTCGGCCCAGGCCCGCTCCTCCATGCGCGGCCCCGCCGTCTGGAGGTTGGTGTCCGCGTAGCCCGGGTGTGCGGCGAGGGCGGTGACGCCGGACCCCTCGGCCGTCAGCCGCCGGGCCAGCTCGTGGGTGAAGAGGAGGTTGGCGCTCTTGGACCGCCCGTAGGCGATCCAGCGCCGGTAGCGGTGCTCCATCTGGAGGTCCCGCGGGTCGACCGTGCCCAGGAAGTGCAGCCCGCTGGAGACCGTCACCACCCGCGCCCCGGGGCCGGCCTCGCGCAGCAGCGGCAGCAGCAGGCCGGTGAGGGCGAAGTGCCCCAGGTGGTTGGTGCCCAGCTGCATCTCGAAGCCGTCGACCGTTCTGCGGTGCGGCAGCGCCATGACCCCGGCGTTGTTGACCAGCAGGTCCAGCCGGTCCTCCTTGAGGTCGGCCGCGAAGGACCGCACCGACGCCAGGTCCGCGAGGTCCAGCTCGGCCAGCCGTACGTCGGCCCCCGGCACCCGCGCCCGCAGCAGCTCCTCGGCGGCCTTCCCGCGCGTGACGTCCCGGCACGCCAGCACCACCCGGGCCCCGTGCCGGGCGAGCTCCGTGGCCGTGACGAACCCGATGCCGCTGTTCGCCCCGGTCACCACGGCGGTGCGGCCGCTCTGGTCCGGGATGTCGCTCGTGCTCCAGCCGTTCATGTCTGCTGTGCTCCTCGCCTGCGGGTGAAGGGCGGCCCTCCGGCCAGGCTAACGGGAAGACGATCGCGCCGTTGGCCAAAGGCTGTTGATAGCGTCGCGACATGTCGCGAACGGATGAGCCGGCCGGGCCGCGTGTGCCCGTCACGCCGGAGGACCTCCAGGACGTGGTGCGCGGGGCCGTGGCCCTGCTGCGCGAGGCGCCCGAGGGGAGGTGGGGCGAGCCGGCGGGGTCGCTGGAGTGGACCTGCTGGGAGACGATCGAGCACTTGGCGGACGACATGTTCTGCTACGCCGCCCAACTGGCGTCGCGCGGCGGACCGGTGGACGGCTATGTGCCGTTCCTGATGACCCGGGTGCGGGAGGGCGGCCCCGAGGAGACCCTGCACGCCGAGCGGGACGCGGGCGTGACGGGGCTGTTGCAGGTGCTGGAGGCGGCCACCGGGCTGCTGGTGGCCATGGTGCGCACCAGTCCGCCCACCGCCCGGGCGTTCCACAGCTACGGGACGTCGGACCCCGAGGGGTTCGCCGCCATGGGCGTGGTCGAGGCGCTGGCGCACCTCCACGACGTCGCCGAGGGGCTCGGCGTGCGGTGGGAGCCGGACGCCGGCCTGTGCGCCCGGGTGCTGCGCCGGCTGTTCCGGGACGTGCCGGTGGGCGACGACCCGTGGCGCACGCTGCTGTGGGCCACCGGCCGCGCCGAGCTGCCCGGCCGGCCGCGGCGGGAGTCCTGGCGCTGGGACGGTACGCCCCTTTCCTGATCGCCCCCGCCCTGATCCTGATCACCTCGGCGCGAACGGCTCGCCCGCGCGGGGGCGTTGGCGACCTGGGCGTACGATCACGCCGTGTGACCCCCGACATATCGCTGACGACGCTGGCCGTGCTGTGTCTCACCGCGGCGGCGGCCGGCTGGATCGACGCCGTGGTGGGCGGCGGCGGGCTGCTCCAGCTGCCGGCCCTGCTGGTGGGGCTGCCGCATCTGGCGCCCGCGCACGTCCTCGGCACCAACAAGGCCGTCGCCATCTGCGGGACGACCGCCGCCGCCGTCGCGTACACCCGCACGGCGCCCATCGATGTGCGGACCGCCGTCCGGATCGGGCTCGCGGCGCTCGGCGGCTCGCTGGCGGGCGCGTTCTTCGCGTCGGGCATCGACAGCGCCGTCCTGCGGCCGCTCATCATGGCGGTGCTGCTGGCGGTCCTCGCGTTCGTGCTGCTGCGGCCGTCGTTCGGTACCTCGGCGGCGGCGGACGGCGCGGGGCCGCCCACCGCGCGCCGCCTGCTCACCGCCGTCCTGGTCGCGGGGCTGGGCATCGGTTTCTACGACGGGCTGATCGGGCCCGGCACCGGCACCTTCCTCGTGCTGGCGCTGGCGGGCATCCTGCACATGAACCTGGTCACGGCCTCCGGCACCGCCAAGATCGTCAACGTCTGCACCAATGTGGGCGCGCTGGTCACCTTCACCGCGCAGGGCGCCGTGGTGTGGCAGGTGGCGGGCCCGATGGCCGTCTTCAACCTCACCGGCGGGGCGCTGGGCGCGCGGATGGCCCTGCGGCGGGGGAGCGGCTTCGTGCGGGGCGTCCTGGTCGTCGTGGTGCTGGCGCTGGTGTGCAAGCTGGCGTATGACCAGTGGGGCGGGTGAGGCGTTCGTGGGCTCATGTGACGATGCGCCCTCCCGACCATGCGCGAAATGACCATGCGGAAATACAGCCCGGTGCACGGCAAATCCCCTCCGTGCGGTTAGCCTGTCGCTACCTTCCTGACGTGGTGGGGGTGCTCGTGCGTTTCTCCCGGTGGAGCCGGGCCCGGTGGGTCCGGGCCCTGTTCGCGGGGCTCTATGTGGTCGCGCTGGCGGCCGCCGTACCCCAAGGGGCCGGCGGGCACGGTCGGGACACCGGCTGGTCCAGCGAGGAGGCGCGGCGGTTCTGGGGCCCCGCGCGGATGTCCACGGCCGCCGCCGGGGACGACGCCGCCGACGGCGACCGCGCGGTCGCGGCCCCGCCCGTCACGAGCAGCGCCCGCCACTTCGACGGCATCCCCACGGTCGGCGTGCTCTTCTACGTCGGCGAGGACATGCGGGACCACCACTGCACGGCCAGCGTGGTGCACAGCCCCAAGGGCAACCTCATCGTCTCGGCCGGCCACTGCGGCTTCGACGACGCCGCGTTCGTCCCGGACTACCGGCAGGGCGAGAGCAGCCAGCCGTACGGCGTCTGGGCGGTGGAACGGTCCTTCGTCGACCCGCGGCGCGGCGACACCGGGGAGGCCTCCGACCTCGACTTCGCCTTCGCCACCGTCAAGGCCGACAGCCGGGGCCGCCAGCTGGAGCGCGTCACCGGCGCCAACCGCCTGGTGCGCACCCCCGGCTACGTCAACAGGGTCACCGTCGTCGGCTACCCCAGCTCGGACAGCGACCCCGCCGACCGGGCCATCCGCTGCACCGCCATGACCGGCCGACTCACCGGCCACAAGCAGATGACCATGCGCTGCGACGGCTTCTACGGCGGCACCTCGGGCAGCCCCTGGCTGGCGAACTTCGACGAGCGGACCCGGACCGGCGACCTCATCGGGGTCCTGGGCGGCCTCAACGGCGGCGGCCCCGACGGCGAGGAGAGCGACAAGATCTCCTACAGCCCCCTGAACGACGACGAGATCTTCCGGCTCTACGTGGACGCCATAAACGGCCGCGAGCCCCGGCGCGCCTGACGCCCGGACAGGCGCGCTAGGGCCTGTCCCCGGCGGCGCTCAGGGCCCGCTCCACGCCCGGTTCGTGCGGGCCGAGGAACGCCGGGCTGGGCCGGACCAGCGCGTCCAGCGCCGCCTTGCCCGCCGCGAACACCTCCCGGGCGCCGCCCGCGTACCACGTGACGTCGTGCTTGGCGGCCACCCCGACGCCGTACGAGTCGATCCCGGCGGCCTCGCACAGGGCCACCGCGCGGCGTATGTGGAAGCCCTGGGTGATCAGGACCGCCTGCTTCACGCCGAAGACGCGCTCCGCGCGGGCGCAGGAGTCCCAGGTGTCGAAACCGGCGAAGTCGCTGACGATCCTGCCGTCCGGGACCCCGCGCGCGACCAGGTACGCGCGCATCGCGTCCGGCTCGTCGTAGTCGTCGCGGCTGTTGTCCCCCGTCACCAGCACGACACGGACCTTGCCGGCGCGGTAGAGCTCCGCGGCCGCGTCCAGCCGGTGCGCCAGATAGGGGGAGGGCCGGCCCTCCCACAGCCCGGCGCCGAAGACCATCGCCACCGGCGCGGACGGCACGTCGGAGATGTCGCGCACCCGGGGCGTGCCGGCCGCGTACACCCACGTGGCGGGCAGCAGCCCCAGCACGCAGGCCGTCATGACGACCCACAGCAGGCGCCGCCGGCCACTCCTCGTGGCGGGCAGCCGCAGGCGTGCCCTTCGCACCGGACCCGCGAATTCCATGAGACCTCCCCCGTTCGCGAAGAGGTGAACGCGGTGGACGTCCGGCTGGTTCCCGCCCCCCACGCGCATCGCTGCTGTCACACCCTGCGGCTACCGTCGGGAGTATGAACGCCAGCACAGCGGACACAGCGTCGGAGCGGAACGGCATCGCGGGCTACGGAACGCCGGATCTGGAGCGCTGGGCGCCCGAGCCCGACAAGCGGCCCGGCCGCACGGCCTTCCAGCGCGACCGGGCCCGGGTGCTGCACTCCGCCGCGCTGCGCAGGCTGGCCGGAAAGACCCAGGTCGTCACCCCCGGCACCCGCTCCCAGGCCTGGGACGCCAGCCCCCGCACCCGGCTGACCCACTCCCTGGAGTGCGCTCAGGTGGGCCGCGAGCTGGGCGCGGCGCTCGGCTGCGACCCCGACCTCGTCGAGGTCGCCTGCCTCGCGCACGACCTCGGCCACCCGCCCTTCGGCCACAACGGCGAGCAGGCCCTCGACGGCGTCGCCGGGCTCTGCGGCGGCTTCGAGGGCAACGCCCAGTCGCTGCGCCTGCTCACCCGGCTCGAACCCAAGCGCTTCGTGCCCGACCCCGCCACCGGCGAGCTGGTCAGCGTAGGCCTCAACCTCACCCGCGCCGCCCTGGACGCCGCCACCAAGTACCCCTGGACCCGCGGCGCCCACCCCACCGACCCCGCCTCGCGGAAGTTCGGCGTCTACGCCGACGACGTCCCCGTCTTCCAGTGGCTGCGCGAGGGCGCCCCCGGCCACCGGCAGAGCTTCGAGGCGCAGGTCATGGACTGGGCCGACGACGTGGCCTACTCCGTGCACGACGTCGAGGACGGGCTGCACGCCGGCCACCTCGACCCCAACGTCCTGCTCGCCGAGCCCGAGCGGCGCGAGGTCTTCGCCGTCGCCGCCGGCCGCTACGCCCCGGGCGCCGACCCGCAGGAGCTCGCCGAGGCCCTCGACCGGCTCCTGGAACAGGAGTGGTGGCCGCACGGCTACGACGGCTCCGCCGTCTCCCAGGCCCGCCTCAAGGACGCCACCAGCCAGCTCATCGGCCGTTTCTGCCTCGCCGCCGAGGGGGCCACCCGGGCCGCCTGGGGGCCCGGCCGGCTCACCCGCTACGGGGCCGAGCTGGTCGTCCCGCACGGCACCCGGCTGGAGTGCGCCGTGCTCAAGGCCGTCGCCGACCGCTACGTCATGCAGCGCGAGGACCAGGAGAAGCTCCGCGCCGAACAGCGCGTCGTCATCGCCGAGCTGGGCGCCGCGCTGGCCGCCCGCGCCCCCGACGGCCTCGACCCGCAGTTCCGCACGCTGTTCGCCGAGGCGTCCGACGACGCGGGCCGGATGCGCGCGATCGTCGACCAGATCGCCGCGCTGACCGACAGCTCGGCCCGCACCCTGCACGCCCGGCTCGTCGGTTCGCGGAGCGACGTGCCGACGGGCCCGCGCGGCTGACCCCGCGCGGCTCTTGCGGGCGGCACCCGCTCCGGGGTAGTCCCTCTACCGGCGCCACGCGGGGTACGGGACTCTCGGCAGTGGCTCTTTCCGCCCGAGGACGACAACCGCGGACGTGCCGGGCGACCGACCCGTTCCGCGCGCAGCGAGGAGGCAGCAAGTGGTGGACGCACACCGGACGTTCGTCATCGTCGGAGGGGGCCTGGCCGGAGCGAAGGCGGCCGAGACCCTCCGCGCCGAGGGGTTCACCGGCCGGGTGATCCTCATCTGCGACGAACGCGAGCACCCCTACGAGCGGCCGCCGCTCTCCAAGGGCTATCTCACGGGCCGCGACGCCCGCGACAGCGTCTTCGTCCACAAGCCCGACTGGTACGCCAAGGCCGACATCGAGCTCCACCTCGGCCAGCCCGCCGTCCACCTCGACCGCGCGGCCCGCTCGGTGCGCCTGGGCGACGGCACGCTCGTGCACTACGACAAGCTGCTCCTGGCCACCGGCTCCGAGCCGCGCCGCCTCGACATCCCCGGCACCGGCCTGGCGGGCGTCCACCACCTGCGCCGCCTGGCGCACGCCGAGCGGCTGCGCGGCGTGCTGTCCTCCCTCGGCCGCGACAACGGCCACCTCGTCATCGCCGGCGCCGGCTGGATCGGCCTGGAGGTGGCCGCGGCGGCCCGCGGCTACGGCGCCGAGGTGACCGTCGTCGAGCCCGAACCGACCCCGCTGCACACCGTCCTGGGCCCCGAGCTCGGCCAGCTCTTCACCGACCTCCACGCCGAGCACGGCGTCCGCTTCCACTTCGGCGCCCGCCTCACCGAGATCGCCGGCCACGACGGCATGGTGCTGGCAGCCCGCACCGACGACGGCGAGGAGCACCCCGCCCACGACGTCCTCGCCGCCGTCGGCGCCGCCCCCCGCACCGCGCTGGCCGAGGCCGCGGGGCTGGCCCTGGTCGACCGCGCGGACGGCGGCGGCATCGCCGTGGACGCCTCGCTGCGCACCTCCGACCCCGACATCTACGCGGCGGGCGACGTCGCGGCCGCCGAGCACCCCTGGCTCGGCACCCGGCTGCGCGTCGAGCACTGGGCCAACGCCCTCCACGAGGGCCCCGCCGCCGCCCGCGCCATGCTCGGCCAGGACGTCTCCTACGACCGCGTGCCGTACTTCTTCTCCGACCAGTACGACGTGGGCATGGAGTACTCGGGCTGGGCGCCCCCCGGCAGCTACGACCAGGTGGTCTGCCGCGGTGACGTCGGCAAGCGCGAGTTCATCGCCTTCTGGCTCTCCGAGGGCCGGGTGCTGGCCGGGATGAACGTCAACGTGTGGGACGTCGCCACGTCCGTCCAGCGCCTCGTGCGCGCCGGCGCCCGCCCGGACCCCGACGCGCTCGCCGACCCGTCCGTGCCGCTGGACTCCCTGGCGACGGCATGACGGGCGGCATCCGCACCGCCCTGGTGCCCGTCGCCGAGGTCTTCGCCCTGCGGCACGCCGTGCTGCGCCCCGGTCTGCCCGCCGCCGAGGCGGCCTTCCCCGAGGACGCGGCGCCCGGCACCTTCCACGTCGCCGCGTACGACGCGGGGGGCGCCGTCCGGGGCTGCGTGACCTTCCTGCCCGAGCCGCTGCCGGGCACCGGCGAGGGCGGCACGGGTGAGGGCGGCACCGGTGAGGACGCCTACCGCTTCCGCGGCATGGCCAGCGACCCGGCGGTGCGCGGCCGCGGCTACGGCGTCGCGGTCCTGCGCGCGGGCCTCGCCGAGGCCGCGGCCCGGGGCGCCGCCCTGGTGTGGTGCAACGGCCGCACCGGCGCCCGCGGCTTCTACGAGCGGCACGGCTTCGAGGCCCGCGGCGAGGAGTTCACCGTCGAGGGCGTCGGACCCCACCTCGTATTCGTGATCAAGCTCGGTGGGAGACCGGAGAGGGGCCGCGCGGACGGGAGCGGCGACGGGCCACCGTAGAATTCACCCGTGGCAGGCAGGATCAACGATGACGACGTGAAGGCGGTCCGGGACGCGGTCCCGATCGACGCCGTCGTGTCCGAGTACCTCCAGCTGCGCAACGCGGGCGGCGGCAACCTCAAGGGCCTCTGCCCCTTCCATGACGAGAAGTCCCCGTCCTTCCAGGTCAGCCCCGCCAAGGGGCTCTTCTACTGCTTCGGCTGCCAGGAGGGCGGGGACACCGTCGACTTCATCATGAAGATCGACCACCTCTCCTTCTCCGAGACCATCGAGCGGCTCGCCTCCCAGGCCGGCATCACGCTGCGCTACGAGGAGGGCGGCTACACCCCGGGCCGCCAGCAGGGCGAGCGCATCCGCCTGGTCGAGGCGCACAAGATCGCCGCCCGGTTCTACGCCGAGCAGCTGGCGAGCCCCGAGGCCGAGATCGGCCGGAAGTTCCTGGCGGGCCGCGGCTTCGACCAGGCCGCCGCCGAGCATTTCGGCGTGGGCTACAGCCCCGCCGGCTGGGACCACCTCACCCGCTTCCTGCGCGGCAAGGGCTTCAGCGACAAGGAGCTGCTGCTCTCCGGCCTCTCCCAGGACAGCCGCAGCGGCAAGCCCATCGACCGCTTCCGCGGCCGTCTGATGTGGCCCATCCGCGACATCACCGGCGAGGTCGTCGGCTTCGGCGCCCGCAAGCTGCGCGACGACGACAACGGCCCCAAGTACCTCAACACCCCCGAGACGGCGATCTACAAGAAGTCGCACGTCCTCTACGGAATCGACCTCGCCAAGAAGGAGATCGCCCGCACCAACCGCGCGGTGGTCGTCGAGGGCTACACCGACGTCATGGCCTGCCACCTCGCCGGCGTCACCACCGCCATCGCCACCTGCGGCACCGCCTTCGCCGGCGACCACATCAAGATCCTGCGCCGGCTGCTGATGGACAACGCCGCCTCCGAGGTGGTCTTCACCTTCGACGGCGACGCCGCGGGCCAGAAGGCCGCCCTGCGCGCCTTCGAGGACGACCAGAAGTTCGCCGCCGAGACCTCCATCGCCATCACCCCCGGCGGCATGGACCCCTGCGAGCTGCGCCTCGCCGAGGGCGACGCGGCCGTGGCGTCCCTGGTCGAGTCGCGCACCCCGCTGTTCGCGTTCGCCATCCGCCAGGTCGTCGCCCGGCACAACCTCGACACCGCCGAGGGCCGCGCCGCCGCCCTGGAGGCCGCCGCGCCCATCGTGGCCAACATCAAGAACGGCGCCATCCAGCACGAGTACGCCGTGCAGCTCGCCGGCATGCTCGGCATCCTCGACACCCAGTTCGTCGTCCACCGCGTCGGCCAGCTGGCCCGCTGGGCCCGCGAGCGCGCCCGGCGCCCCGAGCAGGCGGGCGCCCGGCCGCGGCCGGGCGCCGAGCGGCAGCCCGCCGCGCCGGCCGCCCCGCAGGCCCGCCCCGGGCCCGCCCTGAACCTGCGCAGCCCCGCCCAGCTCACCGAGCGCGAGCTGCTGAAGCTCGCCCTCCAGCACCCCGCCCTGGTCGCCCCCGCGTTCGACGCCTACGGCGAGGACGAGTTCACCGGCGCCCCCTACGTGCTGGTGCGCCGCGCCATCGAGCAGGCGGGCGGCGTCACCCAGGCGGCGACCGAAGGGGACGCCGGCTACCTGGCCAGGGTCCGGGACGCGGCGCCCGACGACACCGTCCGCTCGCTCGTCACCGAGCTGGCCGTCGAGGCGGTCCGCGCGAAGACCGTGGACGAGGCCTACGCCGGCGTGCAGCTGGTCCAGGTCCGGCTGCGCGCGGTCGAGCGCCGGGTCAAGGACGTCCAGGCGAACATGGTCCGGCTGGGCAACCAGGCCGACCCCGACCACCTGGCGGCCGTGGCCAACGAGCTGTGGGTGCTGGAGCAGTACGGGCGTGCCCTGAAGGACCGCGGCGCGGCCGCGCTGTAACCGCCCGGTCACCGTCCGGGCGCAGAAAGTGCCCGCACGCCCCTCGTGGCGGGCCCGCGTCGTACCCCACACTGGTGGGCGGTGCCCGCTTCCTCGGAGCGCGGCGGGGGGGGGGGGGGGGGGGGGGGGGAGGGGAAGGGGGGAGGGGGGGGGGGGGGGATGAGACCCCCCCAAGACGCCCCCGGCCTGACTCCCCCTCTGCCCCAACTGCCTCGTGAGTACGGCGGCTGCCTG